>DATFUE010000208.1:0-5647 GCA_035261165.1 Myxococcota bacterium | reverse complement strand
CGAGGCCCGCGAGCTGAGAGGGGTCGAAACCCTCGGGCGCGGCGGCGCCCCCGCCAGCGCCGAACATGCGGCCGACGCCGGGCAGCTTGCCGAGCAACCCGCCGGCGCCGCCGAGCGACGCCATCATCTCGCGCATCGCCTTGAAGCGCTGTAGGAGGCCGCCGACGTCCTGGACCTTCGCGCCCGAGCCGCGCGCGATACGGTTCTGCCGCGACGCGCTGATCAGCTCCGGCCTCTGGCGTTCCGCGGGAGTCATCGAGGTGATCATCGCCTCGATGCGTTTCAGCTCCGACGGATCCAGCTTCGCGCCCTCGGGCATCATGTCCGAGACGCCGGGGATCTTCGCGAGCAGATCCGTGAGCGAGCCCATCTTCTGGAGCGTGCGCAGCTGAGTCAGGAAGTCGTCGAAGGAGAACTTACCGCGCAGCATGCGCTCGGCGTCCTTCTCGGCTTCCTCGACGTCGACGACCGCCTCGAAGTCCTGCATCAGCCCGACGACGTCGCCCTGGCCCAGCACGCGCTGCGCGAGTCCCTCGGCGCGGAACGCCTCGAGCTTGTCGGTCGCCTCGCCGACCGCGACGAAGCGCACGGGCACGCCGGTGGCCGCGCGGATCGCGAGCGCCGCGCCGCCGCGCGAGTCGCCGTCGAGCTTGGTGAGGATCAGGCCGTCGAGCGGAATGCGGGCCGCGAAGCCGCGCGCCACGTTCACCGCCTCGCGGCCCATCATGGCGTCACAGATCAGTGTCACGTGCTCGGGCTTGGTGAGCGCCGCGATCTCCTCGAGCTCGCGCATCAGCTCGTCGTCGATCTGCAGCCGACCGGCGGTGTCGAGGATGACCGAGCCGCGCTTCTCGCTGCGCGCCCAGGCGAGCGCCTCGGCGCAGATCGCGGGCGCGTCGTCGCCATCGCGCGAGAACACCGGCACGCCGATCGCTTCGCCCAGCAGCTTCAGCTGCTCTCGGGCCGCGGGCCGGCGCACGTCGGCCGCGACCAGCAGCGGCCGGTCGCCCTTGGCCTTCAGGTAGCGCGCGAGCTTCGCGGCGGTCGACGTCTTGCCCGTGCCCTGGAGCCCGAGCAACATGATCGCGCGCGTGCGGTCGCGGACCGGCTCGATCGGCTCCCCCGCGCCCATCAACGCCACGAGCTCCTCGTAGCAGGCCTTCGTGAAGTGATCGCCGGGGGTGACGCGCAGCTTCTGGCCGCTCTTCTTGCCCGCCTCGAGGCGCACGACCTCGCCCCGCACGCGCTCCTGCACCTTGCCCAGGAACTCGCGCACGATGCCGAGATCCACGTCGGCCTCGAGCAGCGAGGTGCGCACGTCCGAGAGCGCGTCGGCGATGTTGGCGTCGTCGAGCTCGGCGACGCCGCGGAATCGGTCGCGGGCGCTGCGGAACCCCTGGGTCAAGGTTTCGAGCATCGCGCGGCAGGCTAGCAGACCCCGGTTGAACTGCGCCGCAGCACTCTCATAGACTACGCGCCGGTTTGAGCCAGAACGTCGAGGCGCACATCACCGGCACGGTGTTCAAGATCGAGACATCGATCGGAGCGACGGTGCGCGAGTCCGACGTGCTGGTGATTCTGGAATCGATGAAGATGGAGCTCCCCGTCGAGGCGCCGGCGCCGGGTCGCGTCGCGAAGATTCTCGTCGAGGAAGGTCAGAGCGTGGAAGAGGGCGACGTGCTCGTCGTCCTGGATTGATTCGAGAAATTCGAGGAGAGAGACATGGGACTTCTGGATGGCAAGGTCGCGATCGTCACCGGCGCGGGCGGCGGGCTCGGGCGCTGTCACGCACTTCTGTTCGCGAAGGAAGGCGCGGCCGTGGTCGTGAACGACCTGGGCGGCGCGCGCGACGGCGCGGGCGGCGGTCACTCGATGGCGGATCAGGTCGTGAAGGAGATCCAAACGCTGGGCGGGCAGGCGGTCGCGAACTACGACAGCGTCGCGAGCGTCGAAGGCGGCGCGGGCATCGCGAAGTCGGCGATCGACGCGTTCGGCAAGATCGACATCCTGGTGAACAACGCCGGCATCCTGCGCGACAAGACGCTGGTCAACACCGACGAGGCCTCGTGGGACATCGTGATCCAGGTGCACCTGAAGGGCACGTACTGCGTGACTCGGCCGGTGTTCACGCACATGAAGGAGCGCGGGCAGGGCGGAGTCATCGTGAACACGAGCTCCACCTCGGGCCTGATCGGCAACTTCGGGCAGTCGAACTACGGCGCCGCGAAGGCGGGCATCGCCGGCTTCACGCGCTGCCTGGCGCTCGAGGGCAAGAAGTACAACATCCGCGTCTGGGGCCTCGCGCCCGTCGCGGTCACTCGCCTGACCGAGGACCTCCCCGGGATGGCCAACGACGCGGTGAAGCAGGCGCTCGCGCCCGAGAAGGTCTCTCCCGCCGTGCTCTACATGGTGAGCGACCTGTCGAAGGACAAGACGGGCAAGTTCCTGTTTGTCTCGGGCAGCAAGGTGACCGAGCTCAAGGTCGTCGGCGCGGAAGGCTTCAAGAACCCGAACGGCGTCAGCGCCCAGGACATCGCCGCCAACGAAGCGAAGGTGTTTCTGCCGGAGTCGCAGTTCAATCTGATGGGCTGAGTCTTGACTGGCCGACACACAGCGTCGAGCACCGCGCGGCGAGGGCCGTCCCGACGGGCAGCAAGGTAACCGAGCTCAAGGTCGTCGGCGCGGGAGGCTTCAAGAACCCGAACTGCGTCAGCGCCCAGGACATCGCTGCCAGCGAAGCCAAGGTGTTGACTGGCCGACACACAGCGTCGAGCACCGCGCGGCGAGGGCCGTCCCGAGCCGCGCGGGCAAGCGCCGAAGGCGCGCGCAGTGAGCCGCAGGCGAACGTAGTAAATCGGGACAGAAGCAGTACTCTGCTTCGGTGGCCGACGCTCCGCTGAGACTCGTTCCGGATCCGGCCCCACTGGATCCCGCGCTCGTCGTCTCCGACGGTCGAGGAGGGAATCCGTACACGTCGATGGCGCCCAGCTTCGGGCGCACCGCGGGCGCGTTCGCGCGCCGCTTCTTCAGCCAGTTCGCGTTCGAGTCGGACGACGCACTGCGGCTGCGCGCCCTGGATCGCGACGGCGCGGTCATCTACGTCATGCGCTACAGCTCGCGGCTCGACTACTTCCTGTTCAACTGGCTGTTTCTGCTGTCGGGCATCCGGCTCTCGGCGTTCGCGAACGGGATCAAGTTCTTCTACTACCGGCCCTTCGGCGAGGCGCTGCGCCTGCTCGCGCAGGGCATCGCCGAGCGCGTGCGCCGCGGCGCGCGCGGCATGCGCGAGCAGAGCATCCAGCAGATTCGCCACGTGGTGCGCGAGGGCGGCTCGGCGTTCCTGTTCCTGCGCACCGACAAGATCCGCACGCGCGTGCACCGCCGCCGGCGCGCGGTGCGCGAGGGCCGCACGGAGCTCGACTATCTGCGCGAGGTCGTCGACACGAGCTTCGCGCACGAGGTGCCGGTCTCGCTGGTCCCGCTCGCGCTGTTCTGGCGCAAGGGCGCGCGCCCCGCGCGGCCCTTCCTGAATCTCTTCTACGGCGGGAACGAGCGGCCGACCGACATCGGCAAAGTCGTCTCGTTCATCTGGAACTACCGGAATCTCGCGGTGCGCGTGGGCACCGCGATCGATCTGCGCGCGTTCGTGGACCAGAACCGCGCTTCGGGGCGCGAGCGCGTGGTGAAGCAGGTGCGGCGCTCGCTCTTGATCTTCCTGCGCCGCGAAGAGAAGCCGGTCGTCGGCGCGGCCCTGCCTTCGTTCGCGCGCGTCCAGGCGGCGGTGCTCGACGACACCGAGGTCCGGCGCGTGATCGACGAGCTCGCGCGCGAGAAGCGGCGCTCGCCGGCGCGCGTCGAGGCGCGCGCGCAGAAGAACCTGGCCGAGATCGCGGCGAGCCCGAGCCCGACGATGCTGGCCGTGTTGGCGGTGGTCGTCGAGACGCTGTTCAAGCGCCTGTTCAAGCGCATCGAGCTGCACGAGCTCGACGCCGTGGTCGAAGCGGCGAAGCTGCACCCGCTGGTGTTGGTGCCGAGTCACCGCTCGCACTTCGACTACCTGATCCTCTCCTGGCTGTTCTACCGCAGCCACCTGGTGCCGCCGCAGGTGGCCGCCGGGATCAACCTCGCGTTCTGGCCGCTGGGGCCGATCTTCCGCCGCGCGGGCGCGTTCTTCCTGCGCCGCAGCTTCGACGGCGACCCGCTCTACACCGCGGTGTTCCGCAGCTACGTCCAGCACCTGATCAAGGACGGAGTGACTCAGGAGTTCTTCATCGAAGGCGGCCGCTCGCGCACGGGCAAGACCCTGCGCCCGCGGCTCGGCATGCTGCGCATGGTGCTCGAGGCGTACGCCCGCGGCGCACGGCGCGACTTGTATCTCGTCCCGGTCGGCTTCACCTACGAGCGCCTGGTCGAGGAGGGCTCGGTGGCCGCGGAGCGCGGCGGTGCGAAGAAGCAGCGCGAGAGTCTCTTCTCGCTGTTCCGCGCCGGCCGCGTGCTGCGCTACCGCTACGGCAGCGTGACCGTGCGCTTCGGGCAGCCGATCTCGCTGGCGCAGCAGCTCGGGCCCGACTTCCCGCGCCGGCTCGGCCCCGGGAAGATCCCCGATCTGCGCGCGACGTCAGCGGTGCTCGGCATCGAGCTGTGCCGGCGGATCAACGATCTGGTCACCGCCGGTCGCTCGACGGTGGCCGCCGCGGCGCTGCTCGGCCAGACCGCGAACGCGCTGCGCGAGGACGAGCTGCGCGAGCGCGTGCTCGAGGTCGCCGCGCTCCTGGAGCTCCTCGACGTGAAGCGAGACGGCGCGCTCGAGCGCTGTCTCGAGACGGGTCGGCCCGAGGCGGTCACGGAGCTCCTCGAGCAGGCCGAGCGGGTGCTGCGCGTCCCGTCGCCGCGCGGGGATCTGCTGCAGGTCGCCCCGGGCATGCGGCCCGCGCTCGATCTCTACCGCGCCGCAGTGGGTCACGCGCTGGTCTGGCCGGGCGTGATCGCGCTCGCGCTGCGCGCCGAGCGCTCGCGCGAAGACCTACACCGAGAAGCGTCGGAGTGGCTCGATCTCCTGATGGCGGAGTTCTTCCCCGTACAGGGCGCCGCGCGGCGCGAGCGGCTCGAGCGCGTGCTCGGGCACCTGGTCGCGCGCGGCTGGGTCGAGCTCCTCCCGGGCGACGGGCTGCGCCCGACCGAGGCCGGCGCGCAGTGGCTCGCGTTCCTGCGCGCGCAGCTCCAGCCGCTCGTCGAGGCCTACGCCGCGGTCGCGCGGATCGTCGCAGAGAGCAAGGGCGAAGGCGCGCGCGAGGCGTGGATCAAGCGCGCGCAGGAAGCGCAGCGCGAGGAGCTCCTCACCGGTGAGGCGCACTTCCCCGAAGGTGTCTGCGCGGTTGCGGCGGGAAACGCGCTCGAGCTCTTGTTGCGCGAGGGCGCGATCGTCGCCGACGGCAATCCCCTGCGCGGCGACACCGCGTTCAACCGCGGGCCGCGCTTCGACGCGCTCGAGGGCCTGCGCGAGCGGCTGGCAGCGGCGCGCGACACCCGATAGAGTCGCGCGCATGGCGTTGGGCGCGAAACGGTCGAAGGAGGGCACGCAGGTGCTCCGCTTCGGCTTTCCGAAGGGGTCACTCGAGGCGATGACCGCGCAGCTCTTCGAGCGCGC
>DATFUE010000207.1:0-4770 GCA_035261165.1 Myxococcota bacterium | reverse complement strand
TCGGAGTCGATCTCGTCGAACGCCTTGTAGCGCGCCTTCTTCTCGCGCGTCTGACTCGCGGCGCGGATGCGGTCGAGCGCCATGCCCTCGATCTTGCGCAACAGCTCCGAGTCCTTCGCCGGCGGAGTCACGACGCGCTTGGTCTTGCCCGCTTTGGCGACGAGCTGCTCCTGCGCGTCGATCAGCTTCAGGATCTCCCTGTGACCGAAGCGCAGCGCCTCGAGCACCGCCGTTTCCGAGACCTGCCTGGCGCCGCCCTCGACCATGACCAGCGCGTTCGCGGAGCCCGCGACGATGATGTTCAAGTCCGCAGCCTCTGCCTCGGCGACCGTCGCGTTCGCGATCAGCTTCCCGTCGACGCGCGAGACGCGCACCGCCGCGATCGGCGCGGGGAACGGGATGTCGGAGAGCATCACCGCCGCCGACGCGCCGACGAATGCCAGCACGTCGGTCTCGTACTCCGGATCCGACGACAGCACCTGCGCGGTGACCTGCGTCTCGTCGCGGTAGCCGTCCGGGAAGAGCGGCCGCAGCGCGCGATCGATGAAGCGCGACGTCAGGACTTCCTTCTCGGTCATCCCGCGTTCGCGTTTGAAGAAGCCGCCGGGGATCTTCCCGGCCGCGTAGATCTTCTCCAGGTAGTCGACGGTCAGCGGGAAGAAATCGATGCCCTCACGCGGCTTCGCGGAGTTCACCGTGACCAATACGGCCGACTTGCCTTGCGTGACCAGTACGGAGCCGTTCGATTGCTTGGCGAGACGGCCCGTCTCGATGCCGATGGACTTCCCATCGACCTTACATTCCACAGTTTCCATTCTCGTTCTCATTCCTCGTTGTTGAAGTACACGAGGTCGTGCGAACGGCGATCGGGCGCGCCTTGGACGGCGCTCGAAGTGAGCCGCAGCCGGCGGCTCATTCCACGTCTCTCATCTCTCGACTTGACACCCGATCGGACCCGTGCCCGACCTCAATTCCGGGGGGAACCCGGCTAGCGACGCAGTCCCAGCTTGTCGATCAACGACTGGTACCGGTCATGACTCGTGCGATTGAGGTAGTCGAGCAGGCTGCGCCTTTGACTGACGAGCTTCAGGAGCCCGCGGCGCGAGTGGTGGTCCTTCACGTGGATCTGGAGATGATTCGTGAGTTCCGTGATGCGCTCTGAAAGGAGCGCGATCTGAACCTCGCTCGAGCCCGTGTCTCCGGGCTTGCGCTGGTTCTGCGTGACGATCTCGTGCCGACGTTCGGCGTTCAGCAAGCTCTTCTCTACCTTCTGAATTCGCGACGGTGTATAGCAGAGCCCCGCTCCAAACCGCAATGCGGCCGCGGAGTTCGTTCGCAGCTTTCCGGGTGCGGGAAGGGGTGGGGGCCCCGCCGCAGGGTCCCGGGCGGCGTACGGGCGCAGCTGTCGTCATGCGGCCGGCAAATTGCCGTCGCGGGCGACTCGGGCTCGGCCGCTGCGCCCTTCGCTCCGGGCGCCCGGCTCGACTCCGAGCGCAGCGATGAGCCGTTGGGCGCAGCTGAACCGACTGCACGCCGTGACTAGACTTCGGTTCCGCTGACGAAGACGCGCAGCGTGCGCAGCTCCGGAATGCCGCGCTGCGCCTCGACCAGGGCGACCAGCTTGCCGGCGTGAGCGAGCTGCAGCACGCCTTCGCTGGGGGCGCCCTTCAGCTCCTGACGTCCGAGCTGCACGCCGTTGCGCACGCGGCGCGCGACGCGCGCGTCGATCTCGAAGGTCGGAAGACCCGTGGCCGCGAGCATCGGAGTCACTCGTGACTCGGCGTCGGGGCCGAGCGCCTCGAGCGCTTCGAGCGTGATCGCCTGTTCGAGCGTGAATGGGCCGCTGCGCGTGCGGCACAGCTCGTAGAGGTGTGCTCCGGTGCCGAGCGCGGCGCCCAGGTCGTGCGCCATCGAGCGCAGGTACGTGCCGGCGCTGCAATCGACCTCGAGCGACACGAAGGGCGGCTCGTAGGACATGAGCTCGGTGCGCGCGATCGTCACGCGGCGGGCCTCGAGCCGCACCTCTTCGCCGCGGCGCGCGCGGCGGTACGCGGCCTGCCCGTCCTGCTTCACCGCGGAGTAAGGCGGCGGCACCTGATCGATCTCGCCCTGGAACTCCGCGAGTGACTTCTCGAGCACGGCGCGCGTCGGCCAGGGCCCCTCGCTGCGCGCGACGACCTCGCCCTCGCGGTCGTAGGTCGTGGTCTCCACGCCGAGCTGCAGCACGCCGCGGTAGCACTTTGCGCCGTGCGTGAGCAGCTGCGAGAGCTTGGTCGCCTCGCCCAGCGCGATCGGCAGCACCCCGGTCGCGAGCGGGTCGAGCGTGCCGAGATGCCCGACGCGCCGCTGCTTGGCGATGCGCCGCACTCGCTGCACCACGTCGTGCGAAGTGAGTCCGGGCGGCTTGTCGACCACGAGAAACCCGTCGATCAAACCGAGCCCTCCCCTTCCTTGCCTTTGCGCTCGCGCTCCAGGTCGCGCAGCACGGAGTCCAGGTGCTGGGCGCGATCGATCGCGTCGTCGCTGCGGAAGTCGAGCTCCGGCACGCGGCGCACGCGCAGCTCGCCCGCGAGACGGCGCCGCAGGTACGCCTTCGCCTTCTCCAGCGCCGCCGCCGCCTCGTCGCGATCGCCGAGCGTGCGGTAGAAGACGCGCGCGAAGCTCGCGTCGGGGGCCACCTTCACCTCCGTGATCGCCAGCAGCTCGAGCCGCGGGTCGCCGGTGCGCTCGCGCAGGATCGTCGCGAGGCGCGCGTGAATCTCGTTCCCCAGGCGGGCTTCCGTGTGCTTCATCGAGTCACTCCGCCGACTCGTCGGCCCGCCAGGCCGCCGGCGCGGCGTCGACCTCGGCGTCGTCGAGCTCCTCGACCTCGTCGATGCGCAGGACGGTCACGTCGTCCGAAACGACCTCCGCGACTCCGAGACTCTCCACGTAGCGCACCACTTTCTCCATCCCGTCCCGCAGGTGCTGCGGATCGACGCCCACCATCACGCAGCCGATGCACACCGAGTGTCGCTCATCCTGGTCGGCGACTTCGGCGACCGAGACGTTGAAGCGCTGGCGGATGCGATCCTTCACGGAGCGCGCGACGCGCCGCCGCGCCTTGATTGATTCCGCCTCGGGCAGCGCGAGCTCGATGAGCGCGGCCGCGATCAGCATGTGCATCTCCGCGGCGCGGCCGCCGCCGCGTCGCTACAGCGTGTCGGGCGTCGCCTCGATCTCGTACGCCTCGATCCGATCCCCGACCTTCACGTCGTTGAAGTTCTCGATCCCGATGCCGCACTCGAGCGGCGCCGCGACCTCGCGTACGTCGTCCTTGAAGCGGCGCAGCGAGGACAGCTTGCCGGCGTAGACGACGATGCCGTTGCGCAGCACGCGCGCGCGCGCGGCGCGCGTGATCTTGCCGTCCTCGAGCGCGGAGCCGGCGATCGTGCCGATCTTCGGGATGTGGAACAGCTCCTTCACGAGGGCGCTGCCGAGCCGCTTCTCGGTCTCCTTCGGCGGCAGCAGGCCGCGCATCAGCAGGATCGCGTCGTCCAGCAGCTCGTAGACGATGTCGAACGTGCGGATCGCGACGCCCTCGCGCTCCGCGAGCTTGCGGCCGGCCGGCTCGGGACGCACGTGGAAGCCGAAGATCACGGCCTTCGACGCGGCCGCGAGCATGACGTCGCTCTCCTTGATCCCGCCGACACCGGAGTGGATCACGGTGAGCTTCACCTTCTCGGTGGAGAGCTTGGCCAGCGCGTCGCGGATCGCCTCGACGGTGCCCTGCACGTCCGCTTTCACCACCGCGAACAGCTCGCGCTCGGTTTCGGCGGCGATGCGCGCGAACAGATCCTCGGCGGAGACCGCGGCCGGGTTCTCGTTGGCGGCCGAGACCTTCTGCTTCTCCTCGGCGATGCGGTGATCGACGATCTGCTTCGCCTCGCGCTCGTTCTTCGCGACGAGGAACTCGTCGCCCGCCTGAGGGACCCCGGAGAGACCGATGACACGCACCGGTGTAGAGGGGCCGGCTTCCTTCAAGGTCGCGCCCTCGGCGTCCTGGAGCGATCGCACCCGGCCGTAGGTGCTGCCGGCGACGACGGCGTCGCCGGCGCGCAGCGTGCCCTCGCGCACCAGCACGGTGGCGAGCGGGCCGCGCCCGCGGTCGAGCTCCGCCTCGATCACCGCGCCGCGCGCGGGACCGGTCTTGCGCGCGCGCAGCTCGAGCACCTCCGACTGCAGCGCGAGCATCTCGAGCAGCTTGTCGACGCCCGTGCCCTTGGTGGCGGAGACGTCGACGAAGATCGTGTCGCCGCCGAAGTCCTCGGCCACCAGCTGATGCTCGAGCAGCGCCTGGCGCACGCGCTGCGGGTTGGCGTCGCCCTTGTCGATCTTGTTCACCGCGACCACGATCGGGACGTTCGCGGCGCGCGCGTGACTGATCGCCTCGACCGTCTGCGGCATCACGCCGTCGTCGGCGGCGACGACGAGCACGACCAGATCCGTGAGCTGCGCGCCCCGCGCGCGCATCTGCGAGAAGGCGGCGTGGCCCGGCGTGTCGATGAACGTCACCACGCTGCCGTCGGAGGTGCGCGCCTGGTACGCGCCGATGTGCTGCGTGATTCCGCCCGCTTCGCCGGCGACGACGTTCGCCTTGCGGATGTAGTCGAGCAGCGAGGTCTTGCCGTGGTCGACGTGGCCCATGATCGTGACGACGGGCGGCCGCGGCTCGACGTCGGCGTCGGCCACCGGCCCGCGCGTCGCGGCGATCTTGCGCTCGATCTCCGA
>DATFUE010000206.1:0-7348 GCA_035261165.1 Myxococcota bacterium | reverse complement strand
CGCGCCGAGTGCGCCGGCAAACGCGACGACCGGAACCGCCGCGGCGCCGAGCCAAAGCCCGCCGCCGAGCGCGAGCGCCGCGACCCCGCCCAGCGCGGCCCCACCCGAGATGCCGAGCACGTACGGATCGGCCAGCGGGTTCTGCAGCAGCGCCTGCAAGAGCGCCCCCGCGGTCGCGAGCCCCGCACCGACGAGCGCCGCGAGCAGCGCGCGCGGCAGCCGGATCTCGACCACGATCTCGCGCGTGGGATTCTCGGCCGAGCCGACCAGCAGACTCGCCGCGAGCGCGCCGGCGAGCGCCAGCGCGAGGATCGCGAGCACCGAGCCGCGCGAGCCGCGAGTCACGAGCCGAGCTCCGGGTGAATGCGCGCGCGCAGCAGCTCGGCGCCGCGCGCGAGCTGCGCGCCCGGCAAGGTTGCGACCCCCGGGGGCACGAGCTCCACGCGCTTCAGCCACGTAAAGCGCCCCCAGTAAGCGCGCGCGGCGCGCTCCGCCTCCGGGCCGCGCTCGCTCTGCGTGGAGTCGATCAGCACGTCCGGCGCGCGCTCGGCGAGCAGCTCGAGCGAGACCTGCGGATAGCTGCGGGCGAGGTCCGCGAACACGTTGCGGCCGCCTGCGGCCTCGATCAGCGCGCTTGCGAAGCTCCCGCCCGCCGCGATGTAGAGCGGCTCGCGCTCGACGACCAGCGCCACGCTGGGCCGCGGCCGGCCCGCGACGGAGCTCGCCACCGACGCCAGCTCGGCGCGCACCCGTGACGCCAGCGCCCGCCCTTCCGCGGCCTGGCCGACGAGCGCCCCGAGCTTCTCGTAGCTCGCGAGCACGGCGTCGAGCGAGCCACCGGTATCGATCTCGTGCACCGCGATGCCGCGCGCCTGGAGCTGCGCGAAGAAGCCCGCCTGCGACTCACTTCGCACGCCCACGACCAAGGTCGGCCGCAGCTCGAGCGTGCGCTCGAGATCCGGCGCGAACAGATTCCCGAGCGAGGGAATCCCCTCGCAGCCCGGCAGATCGCGCGAGAAGCGGTCGATCCCGACGATCCGCTCGCGCAGCCCGAGCGCCAGCAACACCTCGGTCAGGGACGGCGAGAGCGAGACGATGCGCGGCTCGCGAGACGGAGATATCCCGCGCTGCGCGTCCTCCCGACACGCCGCGGCGAGCGCCAGCGCGAGAAACACGACGCGGAGCGGTGCGCGCACGCTGGCTTTCTATCACGCCCGCGCACATGGCGGAGGCGCAGCCGAGCGCCGGCCGCGCCTCCGCCGCCCTCACTTCACGGGCTGCGCGGTCGTCTTGCCTTCGAGCGAGACGTGCGGCCGGATCTTCTCCAGCTGCTTCTCGCCGATGCCCTTCACTTGCGACAGGTCCTCGACTCGCTTGAACGCGCCGTGCTCGGTGCGATAGCGAATGATCGCCTGCGCCTTCGCCGGGCCGACCCCCGGCAGGAGCGACAGCTCCTCGGCCGTGGCGGCGTTCACGTTCACGACCCCGGAGAGCGCGGGTCCGGAGCCCCGCGCTCCGGACTCGTTGCCGGCCGCGAGGGCCGTCGTGGACAGGAGCAGTGCCAGCGCGAGCGCCCGTGCGGCCGCCGCGATTGGATGACGCATGGTGCGCATCCTCCTCTTCGTTTCTTGGGGCGAGGCTCGCGGGGTGAGGCGGGGAACTCTGCTCAGTGACTCCGCTCGACGACGAAGTCGGCGAGCGACTGCATGGCGCGCTTCGCCTCGCAGTCGACGAAGGGCTCGATGCGCGCGCGCGCCTGTGAGACGACCTGGCGCGCGCGCTCGAAGGTACTCTCGACGCCGTGATGGCGCGCCACGCACTCGGCGACCTGGCGCACCTCGTCGCGATCGGGCACGGCTCCGGCCGCGCTCTGCAGGGCGAAGCTCTTCAGCATGGCGGAGACCGCCTCGCGCTCGCCCGTCGAGCAGCGCTTCAAGGTGGCGATGAGCGGCAAGGTCAGCTTCCCCTCGGCGACGTCGGCGAGCGGCGCCTTGCCCAGGTCGAGCTCCTGACCCACGTAGTCGAGCGCGTCGTCGACGAGCTGGAACGCGAGGCCCAGCTGCGCGCCGTAGTCGCGCACCGCGCGGCGCTCGGCGCGAGTCACGCCGCCGAGGATCGCGCCCGACTCGGCCGACGCGGCGAGCAGGCTCGAGGTCTTCCCGCCGATCACCTCGATGTACGTCGACTCGGTGATCTCCGGATCGAAGCTGCGCGTGAGCTGGAGCACTTCGCCCTCCGCCATCGCACGGATGCTCTCGGCGAAGCTCGCGAGGATGTCCTGGTCGCCGTCCTCGACCAGCGTCTGGCAGGCGCGCGCGAACATGAAGTCGCCGACGAGGATCGCGAGCTTGCTGCCGAAGCGCGCGTTCACGCTGGGCCGCCCCCGGCGCGTCTCGGCGCCGTCGACGACGTCGTCGTGGAGCAGCGACGCGCTGTGGAGATACTCGGCCGCCGTGGCGATCTGGATCGCGCGCGGACCGCGGTAGCCGCACAGCCGTGACGCGAGCAACACGACGACCGGGCGAATGCGCTTCCCGCCGCCGCCGAAGGTGTGCTCGCCGATCGCCGGCACGACCGGCGCCACGGAGCGCAGCGCCTCGCGCATGACGCGCTCCACCTGCTCGAGGTCGTCGTGCAGGAAGCCAATGATGCAGTCGAGGTCGCGTGTCTCGTTCAACTCGCTTGCGTCCCCTGATAGGCTCGGCGAGTCTACCCGCGCCCCGGGTCAATGTCAAAAGGCGCAAATGGAAAATCCCCTGTCATTTCAGCCAGTTGCCGTTCGTACACAGCTGGACGACGCGCTCGCGGCGGAGCTCGAAGAGCTGCGTCGTCGCACGCTTCACCGGCGCCTGCGGAGCGTCTCGGGGCGCCAGGCCGCGCGCATGACGGTCGACGGCCGAGAGTGTCTGATGCTCGCGGGCTCGAACTATCTCGACCTCGCCGCTGACGCGCGCGTGGTGGACGCGGCGAGGGACGCCGCGCAGGCGTACGGCGCGGCCGCGGGCGGGTCGCGGCTGATCAACGGAAACCTGGATCTCCACGAGGCGCTCGAGCGCGAGCTCGCCGCGTTTGCGGGTCACGAGGCCGCGCTGGTCTTCAGCACCGGCTACATGGCGAACCTCGGCGTGCTGACCGCCCTCTGCGGACCCGGTGACGTGATCGTCTCGGACGCGCTGAATCACGCGAGCATCGTCGACGCGTGTCGCCTGGCGCGCGCCGAGACGCGCGTGTTCGCGCACAACGACCCCGCGGACTTCGCGCGCGTCGCGGGCGGGCTCGCGGGCTTTCGGCGGCGCGTGCTCGTCGTCGACGGCGTATACAGCATGGACGGCGACGTCGCGCGCCTGGCGGAGCTCGTGCCGATCGCGCGCGCGCACGACATGGTCGTGGTGCTCGACGACGCCCACGGGCTCGGGGTGCTCGGCGCGCACGGGCGCGGCGTGGCTTCACTTACGGGAGTCACGGTGGACGTGCTGATCGGGAATCTCGGCAAGTCCCTCGGCAGCTTCGGCGCCTTCGTCGCGGGCTCGCTCCTGCTGCGCGAGTATCTCGTGAACACGGCGCGCAGCTTCATCTTCACCTGCGCGCTCGCGCCGCCGGCGCTCGGCGCGGCGCGCGGGGCGCTGGCCGTCGCGCGCGCCGAGCCGGAGCGGCGCAAGCTCCTGCTCGAGCGCGCGGAGCAGCTGCGCGCGGGACTGCAATCGCTCGGCTGGAACACACTGCGCTCGACGACGCAGATCGTGCCCGCGCTGGTCGGCGAGAACGCGGCTACGCTGCGCGTCAGCGACCAGCTGCTCGCGCGCGGCATCTACGCGCAGGGCATCCGCCATCCGTCGGTACCGCACGGCAGCGCGCGCATACGACTCACGCCGACGTGCGCGCACTCGCTGGACGACGTCGCGCGCGTCGTCGCGGCCTTCGCGGAAATCGTCCCTTGAGCGCGCGCACCCGCGAGCTGCAGGAGGGCGACCAGCGCGCGCTCTGGCACCCGTTCACGCAGATGAGCGACTGGCTCGACGGCCACCCGGTCGTGATCGAGCGCGGCGAAGGCAACTACCTGATCGACACCGAGGGAAATCGCTACCTCGACGGCGTCTCGTCGCTCTGGGTGAATCTGCACGGCCACGACCACCCGATCCTGCGCGCGCGCATTCACGAGCAGCTCGATCGCATCGCGCACTCGACCTTGCTCGGGCTCGCGGGCGTGCCGTCGATCGAGCTCGCGGCGAAGCTCGTCCAGATCGCTCCGCCCGGACTCACCCGCGTGTTCTTCAGCGACAATGGCTCGACCGCGGTCGAGGTCGCGCTGAAGATCGCGTTCCAGCACTGGCAGCAGAAGAGCGAAGAGACCCGAGTGCGCACGCGCTTCGTTGCGCTGCGCGACGCCTACCACGGAGACACCCTCGGCGCGGTGGCGGTGGGCGGCATCGAGCGCTTTCACGAGGCGTTCCGCCCGCTCGTCTTCGACGTGCTGCGCGCGCAGAACGCCTACTGCTACCGCTGCCCGTACGGTCTCGAGCTCGCGACCTGCGGCATCCACTGCCTGGAGTCACTCGAGGCGCTGCTCGCGAAGCACGGCCACGAGACGGCCGCGGTCGTCGTCGAGCCGCTGCTGCAGGCGGCGGCGGGGATGCTGCTCTTGCCCGACGGCTGGCTGCGCCGCGTGCGCGAGCTGTGCGACCGCCACGGCACGCTCTTGATCCTCGACGAGGTCGCGACCGGCTTCGGGCGCACGGGCAAGATGTTCGCGTGCCAACACGAGAATGTGTCGCCCGACCTGCTCGCGATCGCGAAGGGGATGACCGGCGGGTTCCTGCCGCTGGGCGCCACGCTCGCGAGCGAGGAGATCTTTTCGAGCTTCCTGGCGCCCACTCACGCCTCGCGCCAGTTCTTCCACGGTCACTCGTTCACGGGCAACGCGCTCGGCTGCGCCGCGGCGCTCGCGAACCTGGAGATCTTCGAGAAGGAGCAGGTGCTCGAGCGCGTCGAGCGCACCGGCGCGCACCTCGGCCGGCGGCTCGAGGAGCTGCGCAAGCACGCCGCGGTCGGCGACATCAGGCGGCGCGGCTTGATGGCGGGGATCGAGCTGGTGCGCGACCGGGCGACGCGCGCGGCCTTCGATCCCCGCGACCGGATCGGCCATCTCGTGTGCATGGCGATCCGCCGACACGGCATCATCCTGCGGCCGCTCGCCGACACTGTGGTGGTGATGCCACCGCTCTCCGTCGACGAAGCCGAGATCGACGCGATCGTCAACGCGCTCTCGCAGAGCATCGCCGAGGTGACCGGCACGTGAGCGCCGTCTTCGTGACCGGCACGGATACCGGCGCCGGCAAGACCGCGGTGGCCTGTGCGCTCGCGCGCGCCGCGCGCGCCGCGGGGCTACATGTTCGTGTGTTGAAGCCGATCGAGACCGGCTGCGCGCGCGGCGCGGACGGCGAGCTCGTGCCGGCCGACGCGCTCGCGCTCGCCGAGGCGGCGGGCGACGACGCGCCGCTCGCGCGTCTCTGTCCCCATCGCTTCGCGCTGCCCGCCGCGCCCGAGGTCGCCGCTGCCGCGGAGGGCGCGTCGATCGCGCTCGAGCCCATCGCCGCCGCGCTCGCGCTCGCGGCCAAGGACGCGGACCTCGTGCTCGTGGAGGGCGCCGGCGGGCTGCTCGTGCCGATCGCGCCCGGCCTCGACATGGCGGGCCTGGCTGCTCGCTTCGACCTGCCGATCGTGGTCGCCGCCCGGGCGTCGCTCGGCACCCTCAATCACACGCTGCTCACGCTCGAGGCCGCCCGGGCCCGCGACCTGCGCGTGCTCGGCGTGGTCGTGAGTCATACGGCGAAGGTCCACCCGGACGCAGATCGGCGGAACCTGGACCTGCTTCTGGCGCGTCTTCCCGCGCGCTTTCTCGGCGAGCTCGCGCACGGTGCCCAGCGCATCGCCGGGCTCGATCCCCTGGCGTTCCTGACACTGGCCGGCAGCGTCTGACTCAAGCAGCCGAGGCCGTTCGCCGAATCGATTCCGAATGGGCCGCCGCGGTCATCAGGACGAGATCGACGAGGAACTCGACGAGCTCGACCACAGCTTGAAGCGCCTGCGCGTCGAGTACGACCAGTTCTTCCTCGGAATTCTCAAGCGCCCGCCGGAGGTGCTCCAGGGCCGCGTGCTCAAGGTGATCGTCAAGTACGCGAATCAGACGCTGCGGAAGACGCACCACAAATTTCGCTTCAACCAGCTCAACTCGAAGTTCCAGATCTACAGGCAGCAGTGGGGCCGGGTGATGCGCGAGATCGACCAGGGGACCTACAAGGGACATTTGTTCCGCGCGCGGCTCCACGAGCGCGAGCGCGGGATCTCGGACGAGACGCCGCGACCGGCGCCGCAGAAGGCCGCGCCCGAGCCGACGGCGCGCCCCGGCGCCATCGACAAGCTGTTCGACGCGCTCGTCGCCGCGCGCAAGCGCGCCGGTGATTCCGGCCCGGCGCCGGATCGCGCGAAGCTGTCCGAGATCGTGAAGAAGCAGACCGCCGCACTGAAGGAGAAGCACCCGGGGGCGAAGGTGAAGTTCCGCGTCGCGATCGAGGGCAACAAGGCCAAGCTGGTCGCCTCCGTCGTGAAGTCCTGAGCGGGACCCTGCGCTAAGCTGCGCGCGCATGCGCGTCGCGCTGGTGCACGACTGGCTCACGGGTTACCGCGGAGGGGAGAAAGTCCTCCACGAGTTCGCACTCATGTATCCGGATGCGGATCTGTACACGCTGATCCACGTCCCTGGCAGCGTGAGCCGCGAGATCGAACGGCTGCGCATCGTCGCTTCCCCGCTCTCGCGCCTGCCCGGCGCCGCGCGCCACTACCGCAAGCTGTTGCCGCTGTTTCCCTGGGCGATCGAGCGCTTCCGGCTCGAGGGCTACGACCTGGTGATCTCGAACAGCCACTCGTTCGCGAAGGGCGCGCGCGTGCCGCGGGGTACGCCCCATCTGTGTTACTGCATGACGCCGATCCGCTACGCCTGGGATCTCGCGGACGAGTATCTCGGGCGCGGCCCGCGGCGCGCGCTGGCGGCGCCGCTGCTCGCGTACCTGCGCGGCTGGGACCGCCGCACGAGCTCGCCGGCGCGAGTCAGCGAGGTGGTGGCGATCTCGCGCGCGATCGCGGACCGCGTGCGCCGCGCCTGGGGACGCGACGCCCGCGTGGTGTATCCCGGGGTCGACGTCGCGCGCTTTCACAAGCTCGAAGCGAAGTCCGGTGACTTCTATTTGATGGTCGGTGGATTCGTGCCGTACAAGGCGGAGGGGTTGGCGGTGGAGGCCTTCCGCCGTTCGGGCCAGTCACTCGTGATCGCCGGCGACGGGCCGACCCGGGC
>DATFUE010000205.1:0-3293 GCA_035261165.1 Myxococcota bacterium | reverse complement strand
GCTTCTCTCGACTACTTGCGCGCGCGTCCCGAGGTCGCGGGGCGAGCCGTGGGACTCACCGGCTTCTGCATGGGCGGGAAGTACGCGCTCCTCGCGGCGAGTCACTGCCGCGACCTGGCGGCCGTCGTCGCGTGGTACGGCATGCTGCGCGCGCCGGCGCTGGACGCGCAGAATCCCGAGCACGCGCTCGACGCGCTGCAGCGCGCGCGCTGTCCCGTGCTCGGCCTCTTCGGCGCCGAGGACGCGCTGATTCCGAAGAGCGACGTCGAGGAGCTGCGGCGCCGCGCGGGCGCCTGGCCGGCGCCCATCGAGGTCGTCGTGTACCTGGGCGCGGGCCACGCCTTCGCGAACGAGTCGCGCCCCGAGGCGTATCGCGAGGCCGCCGCCGGCGACGGCTGGCGCCGCGCGCTCGAGCACTTCGCGAAGAATTTGGGAGCGCGCTAAACTTCCCCTCGGCCGAAGGGGGGAAGGGTGTCCGAGTCCGCTGTGTACCTTGCGGCGCAGCGCCCGTCTGCGCCGAGCATCGACGATCTCGAGCTCGCGGAGCTGTACGACCCCGAGGAAATCGAGGTCGCCACCGACGACGGCTGGACGTTGGTGCTCACTCGCTACCGTCCGCGCCCGCAGCCGTTCCCGCAGCCGCTGCGCGACGTGCCGCTCTTGCTCGTGCACGGCTACACCCAGAACCGCCGCGCCTGGAGCGCGGGTGAGTTCGTGAAGAACATGCTGTTCTTCGGCGCCGACCTGTTCCTGCTCGAGCTGCGCGGTCACGGCAAGAGCACGCCGGAGCTCTCGCGGCGGCGCGCGCGCGCGGCGGGAAGCGAGCCGCCTGACGACCTCGACTACGGCTGGGACCTCGACTCACACCTGTTGTTCGATCTTCCCGCCGCGGTCGCCGCGGTGAAGCGCGCATCGGGGCGCGACAAGATCTTCTACTGCGGTCACAGCCTGGGCGGCATCCTCGGCTACGCGTACGCGACCTTGTTCGACGACTTACTCGGGCTGATCACGATCGGCGCGCCATCGGACTTCGCGCGCCTGCCGCTCTGGCTGCGCGCGATCTCGTTCGGGCCGGTCGTCGCGTTCCCGGCGCTCGACGTGTTGCTTGCCAGCGCGAACACGGCGCGCGTCGCGCTGCGCGCGCTGCGCCGGCTGCCTGGCATGCGCCCGCCGGCGCCCGCGTTCACGCCCTGGCGCTTCAAGCGCCTGCCGTTTCGCGCCGCGTTCCGTTGGCTCGAGCAGAATCTGCGCGGCTCGATGCACGCGCGACTCACCAGCCGCATGCCGTTCAGCGGGCCGCTCCTGTATCAGCCGCGCAACGTCGCGCTCGGCGCGCTGCGGCCGCTCTTGCGCGAGGGCGCCAACGACGAGCCGCGCGCGACGCTCGAGCAGCTCGCGCGCTGGGCCCGGCGCGGAGAGCTCACCAGCCAGGCGCTGCGCCACGACATCGCCGCGGCCTTCCCGCGCATTCGGATTCCGCTCGCGATCTTCTTCGGCGACGAGGATCCGCTCGCGTCGGTGCGCACGACGCGCAGCGTGTACCGCGCGGCGTCGAGTGACTACCTGCTCTGGCGCCCGGTGCGCGGCAACAGTCACCTCGAGCTGACGATGGGCTACGACATCCGCCAAATCTGCTACGACGTGAGGAATCTGATGACGTACGCGCTCGACCACGAAGGCGTCGCCGCCGCGCCCGCGCGCCGCCGCCGCGGGCGCTGACTCCGGAGGGTGGAGCTGTATCTCGTCCGCCACGCGGCCTTCGTCGAGGATCCGGCGACGTGGCGCAGGGATCCGCCGCTCTCCGAGCTGGGACGCGCGCAAGCAGCGGCGCTCGCGGAGCGGCTCGCGCCCGTCCACTTCGATCGCGTTCTCGTCTCGCCGCTCGCGCGCGCGCAGGAGACCGCGCGCGCGCTCGTGACCGATCGGAAGGTCGAGCTGGAGACGCACGCGTGTCTCGCGGAGGGCGAGTTCGGCGCGCTCGACGGGCAAGCGCGCGACGAGGCGCGCCGCAAGTTCCCCGAGTACTTCCGCCTCGGGCACAGCGTGCTGGCCCGGCTCGCGGCGACGGGGCGGACGGCGCCCGGCGGCGAGACGCGCGCGGAGTTCGTCGCGCGCGCGGGCGCCGCGCACGCGCTCGTGCGCCAGCCGCTCTTCGCTCCGCGCGCGCGCGCACTCGTCGTTTCGCACGGCGGACTGCTCCAGCTGCTGTTGGCCCATCTGCTGGGGCACGAACCCCGCGACCAGGCCACGTATGGCTTCGACAACTGCGCGGTCGCGCGCATCGTCGCGTATCGCGAAGAGCGGGAGTACGGACCGTTCGCGGTGCTCCACTTCTCGGCGCCATGAGCGCTTCGTGAGCGGCGAGGCGAGGGCCGCCCCGAGCGGAGCCCGCAAGCGATGCAGTCGCGCGCAGTGAGGCGAAGCCGAACGAAGCCAGTCCGGCGAGGCGAGGGCCGCCCCGAGCGGAGCCCGCAAGCGATGCAGTCGCGCGCAGTGAGGCGAAGCCGAACGAAGCTGATCGGACGCAGCGATTTGCTGCACCGCTCGCTTTTCGGCCCCGTCGCCTTGACCCGCATTGGTGTCACAGGTAACCATCGGCCCGTCGCATGGGATCGGGGAAGCGCACCGCTGTTGGGCTCGTTGTGGCCGCTGTGTGTGCCGTCGTCGCCGCGGCCGGTGCGACGGGCTTGTATCAGTACACGCCCGAAGAGCTGACCGGCCCCGAACAGCCGATCGCGTTCAATCATCAGATACACGCGGGCGCGATCACCGACGGAAATCTCGGGATCCCCTGCTTGTACTGTCACGGCCCCGCCGAACGCGGCTGGAACGCGGCGGTTCCCGCGGTCTCGGTGTGCATGGGCTGTCACCAGTACGTCAAGCAGGGACGCACGCCCGGCTCCGAGCAGGAAATCGCGAAGATCCACGAGTATTACGACAAGAAAGAGTCGATTCCCTGGATCCGCGTCCACCGCGTGCCCGACTACGTCCAGTTCAAACACATGCGGCACGTGCAAGCGGGCGTCGCGTGCCAGGAGTGTCACGGGCCGGTGCAGGACGAGAAACGCGTGTACCTGGTGCCGCAGACACGCTACACGAAGCGCAGCTTCTTCCTGCCCACCGCGAAGCTCGAAATGGGTTGGTGCATGGAGTGCCACCTGCAGCGCGGCGCGACCGACGACTGCGTCGCCTGTCACTACTGAGCCGGGGACCGAGACGAAGATGCCGGAGATCGATCGCCGAGAGTTCCTGAAGATCGCGGGCATGACCGCGGGCGCGGCCGCCACGGTCGC
>DATFUE010000204.1:0-2378 GCA_035261165.1 Myxococcota bacterium | reverse complement strand
CTTGCCGTCCCACGAGAACGCCTTCACGAATTGCTCGTCGTCGGCGCCGCCCTTGTCCCACTTGGAGAGCAAGGAGCTCGAGAAGTACACGCGGCTTCCGTCCCAGCTCTGCGAAACCATGTTGAGCTGCGCGCCGATCTTCTGCTCGTGGATCACCACGGGCTTGCGCGGATCGGACACGTCGAAGACGTGCACCGTGCCGTCGACGAAGCTGTCGACGAACAGCGTCTTGTCGTCCGAAGAGAGGGAGATGTCGACCGGCAGCGGCGGCTTCGCGGGATCGCCGATCGGCGCGAGGTCCACCGCCTCGAAGCTGCCGTCGTCCTTGCGGAAGATCCCCCAGAGCCGCGCGGTCAGCGCGCTCGAGGTGAACGCATAATAGTGTCGCGGGCCGAGCGCGAAGCGGATCTCGAGCGGCGCGCCCGGAACGTCCAGGGTCTGCAGCGGCTTTCGCGCGTGGAAGTCCCAGACCACCATCGTGTTGCCGAAGCGCTTCATCGCCTCGGCGTCGCCCATCAGCTCGCCGAGCGGACGCATGTAGTTCTTCTTGCCCGTGAACGACGACGTCAGCATGCGATTCAGGTCGGGGTTCACACGCGCGTCGTAGCCGTACTCCGCGCCGGCCGGCATCCAGATCGTGCGGATGAACTCGCCGGCGTTGCTGTACTCGACCATGCCGGTCTTCCCGCCGCCGTCCTTCGCGTTCGAGAGACCGGTGATCAGCATGCGGCCGGGCAGCGCGTAGAAGGTGTGCGGGCCGACGACCCCGGACTTCGCGACGAAGTTCGAGATGCGCTTGACGAGCTTCGGCTTCCCGGGGCTGGTGGCGACGTCGAACACGAAGATCTCGCTCGTGTCGAGGCCGCCGAGCCAGAGGAAGCGCCGGTCGTCGGTGAAGTCGCCGTGGTGCGCTTCGTGTCGTCCCGGCATCGACACCTGACTCACGACCTTGCCGTAGCCGGGGCGCCTTGGGTTCGCGCCCAGAGTCACGAGCTTGTCGTTCCCGTCGCCCAGGCCGTCGACGCCCAGCGTGTAGACGTAGACGTAGTCCTCCTGGCCGGTGATCTTGGGCAGGAACGGGGAGAGACAGGTCTCGTCCGCGCGAGCGGCGTGAGCCAGCAGCGCGAGGCAGCCGATAGCGACGAAGCGAAGCGCGTCTCGGGTTCGGGTCATGATGTCCTCCGCTGCCTGCAGTATAGGAGGGGAGAAGCATGAAAGGTCAGCTCCACCTCCTGCCCCGCCCGCGCGAGCTCGCGTTCGAGTCGGGGGTCTGTGCGCTCGGGCGCGCGCCCTCGATCTCCCAGTCGGGCGCACGCGACGCGCTCACCGCGCGCGCGGAAGAGCGGCTCGCGGGGCTGCGCGCGCGGGTCGAGCTGCGCGTCGACGAGGCGCTGTCGCTGCCGGCCGAGGGCTTCGAGCTGGTCATCGACCACGCCGGGATCGAGATCGCGGCGCGCGACTCGCGCGGGCTGAACTGGGGCGCCGGCGCGCTGCTGCAGATCGCGCTCCAGCGCGACCCGACCCTGCCGTGTCTGCGCATCCGCGACTGGCCGGAGCTCGCCGAGCGCGGCTACATGCTGGACGTCTCGCGTGACCGCGTTCCGACGATGGCGACCGTGGCCGAGATCGTCGATCTGCTCGAGGGGCTGCGCGTGAACCAGCTCCAGCTCTACACGGAACACACCTTTGCGTACCGCGACCACGCGGACGTGTGGCGCGACGCGTCGCCGTTCACGCCGGAGGAGATTCGCACGATCGACGGCTGGTGCGCGGCGCGCGGCATCGAGCTCGTTCCGAACCAGAACGGCTTCGGCCACATGGAGCGCTGGCTGAAGCACGCGCGCTACGCGCCTCTCGCGGAGCTGGGCGAAGGCAGCGCGGGCCCGGGTACGACGCTCGCCCCGACACCGGACAGTGTCGCATTCGTGCGCTCGCTGTACGCCGAGCTGCTGCCGAACTTCCGCAGCCGCAAGCTGAACATCGGCTGCGACGAGCCGTTCGAGCTCGGCCGCGGGCGCTCGCGCCAGCGCTGTCTCGACGAGGGCAAGGGCCGCGTGTATCTCGATCATCTGCTGCAGCTGATCCGGCCGCTGCAGGCGGAGGGCCGCACGGTCCAGTTCTGGGGCGACATCATCGGCCAGCACCCCGAGCTGATTCCCGAGCTGCCGCGCGAGCGGCTGGTCGCGCTCGCGTGGGGCTACGAGGCGCCGCTCGAGCTCGGGGAGATTCCCGCGCAGATCGTCACCGCGCTCGCGAACGCGGGCGCCGACGTCGAGGCGCTGCGCGGCTTCGCGGTGCAAGCCCAGCGCTACGGCGCGGCGGGCGTGCCGTTCAGCGTTTGCCCCGGCACGTCGTCCTGGCTCTCGCTCGTGGGCCGG
>DATFUE010000203.1:0-2492 GCA_035261165.1 Myxococcota bacterium | reverse complement strand
GGTTGTGTTCCGAGGATTGTTCCCGGCACGAGCCGTGCTTGATGACAGGCCGTGCCGACGCGGCCGACAGCCTTCATTCCTCCGCGCTGCCCAAACCCCAGCTGCAAATTCCATCTCGATCCGCGGGATTGGCGCTGGAGGCGCAAAGGCTTCTTCGTCAGGCGGGCTTCGCCTTCCCGCATCCAGAGGTTTCTCTGCGTTCACTGTCGGCGGTCCTTCAGTTCACAGACCTTCTCGACCACCTACTGGCTGAGGCGCCCCGAGCTCCTCGCGCGGATCTTCATGCGCGCGCTCTCGTGCTCCGCCCACCGCCAGATCGCGCGAGACGTCGGGGCGTCCCCGACGACGATCATGCGTCAGACGGATCGGCTCGGGCGACACTGCCTGCTCTTCCATGAGCAGCTCCGGCCGAAGGGGCCGCCCGTCGAGTCACTCGCGATCGATGGGTTCGAGTCGTTCGAGTTCAGTCAGTTCACGCCGGTGCACTTCCACGCCGCGATCGGCACGGACTCGCATTTCATCTATGGCTTCACGGACTCGGAGCTGCGGCGGAAGGGCCGGATGACGGACCCACAGCGACGCCGCCGCTTGGAGCTCGAGGCGCGATACGGTCGGCCGGATCCGCGCTCGATCGAGCGCGAGATGGCGGCGCTGCTCGAGATCGTCGTGCCCGAGGGCGCCCGCGCGACGATCCGCTCGGACCAGCATCCAGCGTATCCACGCGCCCTAGCACGGGTTCGGCGATTGGGACGCACGCTGCGCCACGAGACGACGCCATCGCGAGTAGCCCGCACTCCGGACAACCCGCTGTTCTCGGTGAATCTCGTCGATCTGCTGATCCGGCACTCCCAGGCGAATCACAAGCGCGAGACGATCGCGTTTTCGAAACGGCGCGCGTGTGCGGCCTATCGGCTGTTCGTGTTCCTGGTGTGGCGCAACACGATGAAATCGCTGTCGGAGCGCAAGCGAGATGCATCGCCGGCGCAGCGTCTCGGGCTGCTCCCGCGCCGGCTTCGCGTCGAGGACGTGCTGCGTGCGCGCGTGTTTCCGAGCTGCGTCGCGTTGCCTGCGCGCTGGGTCGAGTACTACCGCCGGTCGCTTCCCACTCGCCGGATCCAGCACGGCGCAGAGCACGCGCTCAACTACGCCGCCTAGCGCCCTTGTTTCGTGCGGACGGCGTAGCGCCTTCGGCTCCGCGTGGCTCAATTTCCGGAACACGACCGGACTGATACTGTCGGCCGATGTCCGGCCCCGGAGACTTTTCGCACATCCCGACGATCGACGTCCGCGAGCTGGTCGCGGGCGGAGCCGAGCGCTTCGCGGTCGCGGCGCGGCTCGGCGAAGCGTGTCGCGAGAGCGGCTTCTTCTATGCGGTCGGGCACGGCGTCGGCGAAGACCTGCAGCATCGCCTGGCGGACGAGAGCCGGCGCTTCTTCGCGCAGGAGCTCGACACCAAGCTGCGTATCCGGATGGCGCTGGGCGGGCGCGCCTGGCGCGGCTACTTCCCGGTCGGCGGCGAGCTGACTTCGGGAAAGCCGGATCAGAAGGAGGGGATCTACTTCGGGGCCGAGCTCGCGGCGGACGATGCGCGCGTGCGCGCGGGCACGCCCTTGCACGGCCCGAATCTGTTTCCCGAGGAGCCCACGGGGCTGCGCGCGGCGGTGCTCGAGTACATGGACGCGATGACTCGGCTCGGACACAGGCTGGTCGCGGGACTCGCGCTCGCGCTCGATTTGCCGGAGTCGTACTTCGCCGAGCGCTACACCGCGGAGCCACTCACTTTGTTTCGCTGCTTCAACTATCCCGCGGCGCGCGATCCGACCCTGTGGGGGGTCGGCGAGCACACGGACTACGGGCTCTTGACGATGCTGTTGCAGGACGACTCGGGCGGGCTCGAGGTGCGCTCGCGCTCGCGCTGGGTCGCGGCGCCGCCGCTCGCCGGCTCGTTCGTCTGCAACATCGGTGACATGCTCGACCGCATGACGCGCGGCTTGTTCCGCTCGACGCCGCACCGCGCGCGAAATCCGGCGCCGCGCGATCGGCTCTCGTTCCCGTTCTTCTTCGACCCCGGCTGGACTGCGCGCGTCCAGCCGATCGAGCTGCCGTCCGAGCGGATCCCGCCGGACGACCGCGCCGAGCGCTGGGACCGCGCGAGCGTGCACGCGTTCGACGACGGCACCTATGGTGACTATCTGCTCGCGAAGGTCGGGAAGGTGTTCCCGGAGCTGCGCGCGGCGCTGCTCTGATGCTACGCTTCGCTGGTCTTGGGCGATTAACTCAGCGGTAGAGTACTACCTTCACACGGTAGGAGCCCCGAGTTCGAATCTCGGATCGCCCACCAGTCAGCTCGCCGCCCTCACCAGCGCGTCGATGATCTGGTTGTAGAGCCCGGTGAGCATGCGGCGCACGGAGTCTTCGGGCGCCCCCTTCGCGACCCAGTTACTGCCCCACTCTATCGCGCAGCCGCCGTTCGGCGCGTCGTTCAGGGTGAC
>DATFUE010000202.1:0-2880 GCA_035261165.1 Myxococcota bacterium | reverse complement strand
GACGCCGTCGACCGCGATCCAGCCCGACGGCGTCTGGATCACCTGCCAGCGCTTCGGGAAGTGAACCGCGAAGCCGTGGCGCGCGTCGCGCGTCTCGTCGGCGAGCTTGGGAGTCACCGCGCGCACGTCGCTGCTCTTCGTCTCGCGCGTCTCGCGCAGGTGCGCGTACACGGTGCCCGGCGGCAGCGCGTAGAGCGCGCGCAGCGTGTTCTTGTCGTGCTCGGAGAGCGCCTCGATGCGCCGGTCGCCGGCGACCGGGTACATCACGTCGCCGGCGAGCGGGCTGTGCTGACCCGAGACGCCGAGCAAGTGGCCGATCTCGTGCAGCGCGACCGCGCGCACCTGGCGCGGCGTCAGGAGGCCCAGCGGATCGGCGATGAACACCGAGGCGTCGTGCGGCGCGAACGCGATCTCGACACGATCCGGTGTAGGCCCGGCCCGCTTCACGCTGCAGCGGTCGGCCTCGCCATGGACGACGCCGAGCACCTGCCCCTGGGGCACCTCTTCGATCTCCGCGCGCAAGTGGATCGTGAGCTGCGCCTCGCCGGGGCTCGCCGCGCGGGCGAAGCGCTGCGCCCCGCCGATCGCGCGCTGCCAGAGCGCGAACGCCTCGTCGACGGCGGTGACGTAGTCGAGGGCGCTGCGCGTGCTCCACTCGCCCGCGAGCGCCTCGGGAATCACGGGTGACTCGACGAAATAGCGCAGCGGTAGAGCGTCGTCGGCCCAGCGGCACGCGACCAGCGCCTCGCCGCCGTCGGGCAGCTCCTTGCGGTGCATCGCCCAGGGCAGATAGTTCGGCTCGGGCTGCGGGCCGGCGCGCGCCGTGAAGCGGAAGTAGTCCCAGCGGTTGTGCGTGTACTCGGCCGGCGCGCCGTGACCCGCGCAAGCGGCGCTGATGGCGAGCGCGAGCGCTCCGGCGCGCTTCATCCGCGCTTCGCGTGCCGCCGGGTCGCCTGACGCACGCGCATGTCCGCCTCGCGCGTGGCGATCGCCTGGCGCTTGTCGTGCAGCTTCTTGCCGCGGCCGAGCCCGAGCTCGACCTTCGCGCGGCCGTTCTTCCAGTACATCTCGATCGGCACCAGGGTGAGCCCGCGCTCGCGCAGGCGTCCGCCGAGCCGGTGGATCTCGCGGCGATGGAGCAGGAGCTTGCGGACGCGCTCCGGCAGGTGATTCGCGTTGCCGGCGTGGACGTACGGGGCGATGTGCGCCTTGTGCAGGAAGATCTCCGTGCCGCGCACCTGTGCGTACGCGTCGCTCAGGTTCGCGCCGCCGGCGCGCAGTGACTTGACCTCGGAGCCGGTGAGCACCATGCCTGCTTCGACCGTCTCTTCGATCGTGTACTGGAAGCGCGCCTTGCGGTTCTTGCAGATGCTCTTGTGGGCGGGCTCGGCCAAGGCGGCCGGAGCCTAGCGGAGCGCGTTCTCCGAGTCGACGAAGCAGATGCGCGGCTGGAAGGCGCGCGCCTCGTCGTCGCTCATCTGCGCGTAGCTCGCGATGATCACGAGGTCGCCGGGCTTCACGAGATGCGCGGCGGCGCCGTTGATCGCGATCACCCCGCTGCCCGGCTCGCCGCGAATCACATAGGTCGCGAGGCGCGAGCCGTTGGTCACGTCGTAGATCTCGACGCGCTCGTTGGGCCACAGGTCGGCTGCGTCGGCGAGCTCGCCGTCGATCGTGATCGAGCCCTCGTAGTCGAGGTTCGCCTCGGTGACCGTGGCCCGGTGGATCTTCGACTTGAGCAGCGTGCGCAGCATCAGAGCGTCTCCGCCTCGAAAAGGGTGTTGTCGATCAGGCGCGTGCCCTCGAAGCGCACCGCCAGCGCGAGCACCGCGGGCCCGCCGATCTCGCGCAGTGGCTCCAGCGTCTCCGCGTCGACGAGCTCGACGTAGTCGATCTCCGCGAGCGGCTCCTTTTCGATCCGCGCGCGCGCCTCGTGACACAGCGCGGCAGCGTCGCGCACGCCGGCGCGCACCAGCGCGCGCGCCTCGTGAAGCGCCGCGTGCAGCGCCGTCGCCTGCTGGCGCGCGCGCGCCGAGAGGAATACGTTGCGCGAGCTCATCGCCAGGCCGTCGGGCTCGCGCACGATGGCCGCGCCGACGACGTCGACGCCGAACGCCAGGTCGCGCGACATGCGGCGAATCACCGCGAGCTGCTGGTAGTCCTTCTCGCCGAACACCGCGAGGTGCGGGCGCGCGGCGTTGAACAGCCGCGCGACGACGGTCGTGACGCCGCGGAAGTGACCCGGCCGGCTGCGGCCGCAAAGACCCGAAGTGAGTCGCTCGACGTCGACCCAGGTGGCGTCGCCGTTCGGGTAGATCTCCTCGACGGGCGGCGCGAACACGACGTCGGCGCCGACCTTGCGCAGCTGCTCGACGTCGCGCCCGAGGTCGCGGGGGTAGCGCGCGAAGTCCTCCGCCGGACCGAACTGAGTCGGGTTCACGAAGATCGAGACGACCACGCGGTCCGCGTGCCGGTAGCCGACGCGCACGAGCGACAGGTGCCCCTCGTGCAGGGCGCCCATCGTCGGCACCAGGGCGATGCGCCGGCCCAGCGAGCGCGCGGCGTCGGACCAGCGCTGCAGCTCGGCAACGCGCTTGATCAGCAGCGGCTCAATAGGATTCAGCATCGCCCGGGAACTTCTGGTTGCGCACGTCTTCGGCGTACATCTCCGCGGCGCGGCGCACGACGTCGCCCAGCGCCACGTACTGGCGCACGAAGCGCGGCGGCGTGACTTCGCCTAGACCGAGCAGGTCGTGCATCACCAGCACCTGGCCGTCGCAGCCCAGGCCCGCGCCGATGCCGATCGTCGGGATCGACAGCGCGCGCGTGATCTCGGCGCCGAGCTCGCGCGGCACGCACTCGAGCACGACCGCGAACGCG
>DATFUE010000201.1:0-12959 GCA_035261165.1 Myxococcota bacterium | reverse complement strand
AGGGCGTCCTCGCCGTCGCGGTAGTAGCGCGCGCGGCGGCGCGAGGTCCGGAAGCCGAGTGACTCGTAGAGCGCGAGCGCGACCGCGTTCGAGCCGCGCACCTCCAGGTGGACGCGCAGCGCGCCGTCGCCGCGCAGGCGCGCGAGAAGGGACTCCAGCAGGCGCCGGCCCAGGCCCACGCCGCGCACCGCTTCCGCGACCGCGACGCTGAGCAGCTCGGCATCCTCGTCCGCGCGCGCCGCCAGCGCGAAGCCGAACAGCTCAACGCCCCGCGCCGCGACCACGGCGCTGACCATAGGGCGCTCGAGCGCGGCGCGGAACGACGCGGCCGACCACGCCTCGGGCAGCGCGGCGCGCGCCAGCTGCGCGATCGCGGTCGCGTCGTCGGCGCGCGCCTCGCGCAGCTCAATCGACATCGCGCGCGCGCTCCACGTCGACGTCGATGCGCAGGCTCTTCAGCTTGCGCGACAGGCTCTCGCGCGCGAGGCCGACGGCTTCGGCGGTGCGCGAGATGTTCCAGCCGAAGTTCCCGAGCTTCTCGAGCAGCCACTCGCGCTCGAAGGCGGCGCGCGCGGCCGCGAGCGTGTCCTCGCTGGCGCCAGCGCGCATGAAGCGCTCGCGATCGGGCGCGGTGACCTGCGGCGGCAGATCGCCGACGTCGATCGTCTCGCCCGGAGTCATCAGCACGAGTCTCTCGACCAGATTCTGCAGCTCGCGCACGTTGCCGGGCCACGGGTAGTCCTGGAGCTTCGCGAACGCCTTGGGCGAGATCTGCTTCGGTGCGCGGCCCGCGTCGGCCGCGTACTGCGCGAGGAAACGCTCCGCCAGGCGGGGGATGTCGTCGCGGCGGTCGCGCAGCGCGGGCACGTGAAACGGGATCACGTTCAGGCGGTAGAACAGATCCTCGCGAAAGCGCCCCTGCGACATCTCCGCCTGCAGATCCTTGTTCGTCGCCGCGACCACGCGCACGTTCACCTCGATCGTCTCCGTGCCGCCGACCCGCTCGAAGCGGTGCTCCTGCAAGATGCGCAGGATCTTCGCCTGCGTCATCAGGCTCATGTCGCCGATCTCGTCGAGGAAGATCGTGCCGCTGTTGGCCATCTCGAAGCGCCCGCGCTTCTTCTGGATCGCGCCGGTGAACGCGCCCTTCTCGTGACCGAAGAGCTCGCTCTCGATCAGCTCCTCGGGAATCGCGGCGCAGTTCACTGCGACGAACGGCCCGCCGGTGCGCTTGGAGCGCAGGTGCACCCAGCGGGCGACGAGCTCCTTGCCGGTGCCGTTCTCGCCAGTGATCAGCACCCAGCCGTCGGTGGGCGCCGCGATCTCGATCTGCTCCTTCAGCTTCAACATCACCGGCGCCTCGCCGATGATCTCGCTCTCGCCGAGCAGCGCCTCGCGCAGCTCGCGGTTCTCCTGCGCCAGGCGCGCGCGCTCTAGACCGTGGTCGATCCGCAGCAGCAGCTTGTCGTACGAGAGCGGCTTCTCGAGGAAGTCGTACGCGCCGAGCTTCGTGGCGCGCACCGCGGTCTCGATCGTGCCGTGCCCGGACATCATCACCACGGGGAGGTGGGGGTGAGAGGTGCGCAGTGACTCGAGCAGCTCGAGCCCGTCGCGGCCGGGCATGGCCACGTCGAGCAGCACCAGGTCGGGGGTCGAGGCGCCGATCTCGCGGTCGGCTTCGTCTGCACCCGCGGCCAACACCGGTCGGTGTCCCTCGTCTGCCAGTACGTCGGCGATCGAGCGGCGCACGCTCTCCTCGTCGTCGACGATCAGGATCGTGGCCACGGCGCCTCGCTGCGGACGGGGAACTCGACGATGAAGCGGCTGCCCCGCGGGCGGTTCGCCGCGACGCGCACGTAGCCGGAGTGATCGGAGACGATGCGCGACACGATCGCGAGGCCGAGCCCCGAGCCCGCGCGCTTGGTCGAGAAACCGGCCTCGAACAGGCGCGCGCGGTCCTCGGGGCGGATGCCGCAGCCGGTGTCGGCCACTTGCAAGTGAATCGTGCCGACGCTCGCGTCGAGGCGCGTCGAGACACTCACGTTGCGCGGCCCCGGCCCCGCTTCGTCGATCGCCGCCACGGCGTTGTCGCACAGGTTCAGGATCACGCGCCGGATCTGCTGGCGGTCGAGGTCCAGCATCGGCACCGCGGGGTCGAGCGCGGCGCTGAACTCGATCGTGGCGTTGCCGCGATAGAGCCCCACGACTTCCGCGACCAGCTTGTTCAGGTCGGTCGGCGCGGGATCGGTGGCCGGCAGGCGCGCGAAGCTCGAGAACTCCGCGAGCAAGTGCTTCATCGCCTCGACCTCGGCGGTGATCGCGTCGGTGCTCTCGCGCAGGAGCGCCGCCGACTCCGGGTCGGTGAGCTTCGGGGCGAGCTTCCGGCGCAGGCGCTGCGCCGACAGCTGGATCGGGGTCAGAGGGTTCTTGATCTCGTGCGCGATGCGCCGCGCCATCTCGCGCCACGCGGCCATGCGCTGCACGCGCATGATCTCGGTCACGTCGTCGACGACGACGACGAAGCCGGCGGCGCCGCCGCTCGCATCGTGCATGCGCGACGCGGTCCAGTTGAGCGTGCGCACCTCCCCGGCGACCGCGATCGGCAGCTGCCGGCGCAGCGTCTCCTGCGGGCCCGACGCCAATCGGTGTAGCAGCGCCGACAGCGCGTCGAGGGCGGGACCGGTGAGCAGCTCGCCGATCTTCTTACCGACCCAGTCACCGGACGCGATGCCGAGCAGGCGCAGCGCCGGCGGGTTGATCGTGCGCACCGCGAAGTCCGCGTCGAGCGAGAGCACGCCCGCGCCGACCGCGCGCAGGATGATCTCCATCTGCGCGCGCCGCCGCTCGAGGTCCTCGCGATTGCGCGCCAGGTCGGTGGCCATTCGGTTGAAGCCGTCGACGAGCGCGGAGATCTCGTCGTGCCCTCCCCGCTCGACGCGCACGTCGTAGTTTCCGGCCGCGACCTCGGCGGTCGCGCCGGCGAGTCGCGCGATGGGCTCGGTGACTTGCTTCGCGAGCCGGAAGCCGATCCACGACGAGAACAGCACGCTCGAGAGCGTGATCATCGCGAGCAACAGCAGCATGCTGCCCTCGAACGTGCCCTTGCGCGGCTGCAGTCTCTCGTAGGCCGTGCGCGCCGCGCGGATTCCGGCGACGCGCGTGCTGATGCTGCGCGGCAGGAAGCGGTTCACGACGACGACGCCGACGATCTCGCGCGCCTGACCCGCGCTGCGCACCGGCACGACCGCGCGCACCAGCTCGCCGGGCCCGGCGCCCTGGATCACGCTGCGCTCCACGCCTTCGAGCCCCGCTCGGATCAGCGCCGAGGTCGGCGCCTCGAACGCGACCACCGCGACCTCCGGGTGAGTCGCGGTGGCCAGCTCCTCGAGGTCGCGGTTGAACACCTCGACGACGCCGAGGTCGTAGTCGGCCTGCTTCTGCGAGACGAACTTCTGGAGCCCATCGAGCGCCCCCGCGCGCAGCAGGTTCTTCTCCTCGAGCTGCTCGGCGATGCGCCGCGCGAAGAAGAGCGAGGTCGCCTCGGCCTCGCCGTAGTACGCCTCGGCGACCTCGATCGACTGCCCCAAGCTGTCCGAGAGCTCGAGCTCGAACCAGACGCTGACGGCGCGCGACACGAGCAGCGCGGAGAGCACGAACAGCGCCGTCGACGACAGTGCCGTCGCGAACACGAACGAAGTCACGAAGCGCGTGTTCAGCTTCGAGCCGAAGCGCCCGGCGCGCCGATCGACGATCAGCTTCACGACGTTGCGCGAGAGCAGGAAGACCAGCAGCCCGATCAGCGCGACGCTCGCGTTCAGCAGCGCCAACAGCACCGTGTCGCTCGCCAGCGGCAGCGAGTGGGCGTGGGTCAGCACTTCTTGCTCGACCGACAGCAGCAGCGCCAACACCGCGAGCGCCAGCGCCGCCAGACGCCAATCGCGCCGCCGTCGCCGGCGTTCCTCGGTCGCGGTCTCTGCGCGCTCCTCGGGCGAGGCGCGCATGGCTTTGCTCGCGGGTTCCAAGCGGCCCCAACGCTAACCCACGCGGCTTTTTCGTTTCAACCTTTCGGCGCGCATGGCGTCGCCGTAAGCCCATGAAAAATCGCCGGTTTGGGGCGGGCCGCGGTCAAGACGCCCCGCGCTCGTTCCGAAACACCCGAGATGCAGTCGCGCGCGCGCACACGCCCTCCGGGCACCTCCCCGGAGCAGGCCGAACGAATTCAGCGCTTGCTGCAGAGCTTTGCGACCAATCCGACCGATGCGCGGGCGTTCCGAACGCTCGAGGAGCATTTGTATCTCGCGGGCGCCTGGACCGAGCTCGCGAACGTGTACGACTGCCGCCTTTCGGCGTTGCCCGGAGGCGGCCCCGAGCGCGCGGAGGTCCTCACGAAGGTCGCGGGGATCTACGGCGAGCGGCTAGGCGACATTCCGCAGGCGCGCGCGCGCTACGAGGAGCTGCTGCGCCTGAAGCCGCAGAACGCGGAGGCGCTCTCGAGGCTGCGGCGCCTGGTCGCGGCGGCGGGAGACACGACTTCGGCGCTGCAGCTCGCGGAGGCCGAGGAGGCGCTGCCGCTCGCGCCGCCGGCGCGCGCCCAGCTCCTGGCCGAGATTGGCCAGCTGTGGCGCGGGCTCGGCGACAAGGAGGAAGCGCGCCGCCGCTTCGACGCCGCGCTCGAGCTCGACCCGAAGTGCGACCCCGCGATGCAGGGCGCGGCGCTGCTCGCCGAGGACGCGGGCGACCGCGAGCGCGCGCTCGCGCTCCACCAGAGCCGCCTGCCGGCGCTCTCGGGGAATTCCCGCGCCGACGTGCTGGAACGCGTGGCGCGCCTGCTTCCGGCGGCGGACGTCGAGCGCAAGAAGGCGTTGCTCAGCGAGGTCGTGCGCTCCCACCCGGAGCGGCGCGGCCCGCTCGAGCGACTGATCGAGCTCGAGCGCTCCGCCGCCCGGCACGCGGTCGTCGACGAGCTGCAGCGGGCGCTCTGGAAGCTGGTGCACGATCCGGTCGAGCGCATCGCGCTCGCCAGCGGCGCGGCGGCGATGCAGATGGACGAGGCGCAGAACGTCGACGCCGCGGCGTACTGGGCCGAGCGCGCCGACGAGATCGCCTCCGACGACGCGGCAGTGCAGAAGCTGCGCCACCGCATCCACCGGCGCGCGGGCTCGACGAAGGGCGTGCTCGACTCACTCGAGAAGCTCGCGAACATCGAGGGCGCCACCAGCATGCGGCTGCTCGAGCTCGCGGTGCTGTGCGAGCGCGAGGGTCAATCGGAGCGCGCGATCCGGCACCTCGAGCGATCACTCGCGAACGATCCCTACGACGGCGAAGCGCTCGAGATCCTCGACCGCTGCCTCGGGCGTCTGGGCCGACACGCGGAGCGCGCCGAGGTGCTCGAGCGGCGCATTGCCGCCGCGGCGAGCAACGAGGACGCCTCGGACCTGATCGTCGAGCTCGGAGATCTGTACGTGGAGGCGCTCGGCGAGAGCGCGAACGCCGAGGCCGCGTATCGGCGCGCGCTCGAGCAGTTTCCCGCGCACGTGGCAGCGGCGGCCCAGCTGCGCCAGCTGCTGCGCAGCGCGGGCCGGGGCGCCGAGCTGTGCGCGCTGATCGAGAGTCTCTCCGGCGCCGCGCCGCCAGGCCGCGGTCGCGCCGCGCTGCTCTGCGAGCTGGCGCAGCTGCGCCTGGAGCACGGCGACTCCCCGTCGCAGATCCGCGCGGCCTACTCGCAGGCGCTCGAATCCGATCCGGCGTGCGCACCGGCCCTTGCCGGCCTGCGCGAGCTTGCCGCCACGACGCGCGAGCCGTCGGCGCTGCTCGAGGTTTCGGAGCGCGAGCTCGCGCTCGAGCCGCCGCCCGAGCGCGCGGCGCTGCTGTTCGGCGACGTCGCGCAGGCGGCGCACGCGCTGGGCGACACGGCGCGCGCGCGCGCCGCGGTCGCACGCTGGCTCGAGCTCTCGCCCGCACCCGAGGCGCTCGGCCTGCTCGCGGAGCTCGAGCGGACCGGTGGCGACTTCGCCGCGGAGGCGCGCGCGCTCGAGTCACTCGAGTCACTGATTCAGGGACGCGATCGCGCGGCGCACGCGCTGGTCTGCGTGCGCCTGGCGGAGCTCGCGCTCGCGCGGCCCGAGCCCGAGGCGCTCGACGACGTCGAGCGCTGGTATCGCGCGGCGCGCGCGAGCGCTCCCGGCAACGAGGCGCTGCGCGCGCGGCTGATCGAGCTGTACCGGCGCGGGAACAAGCTGCCCGAGCTCGCCCAGGAGCTGCGCGCGCAGCTGGAAGCCTCGGGCGAGCGCCCGCCGCTGAGCCTCGCGCTCGAGCTGTCGCGCGCGCTCGCGGCGCTCGGCGATCTCGTGCAGGCCTCGTCCGTGTTGCAGCCCGCCTTCGAGCGCGAACCCGACTCGAGCGCGGCGGGCGATCTGCTCGAGAGCTTGCTCGCCGAGCAGGATCGCATCGAGGAGCTGTGCGAGGTGCTGGCGCGGCGCCTGTCGCGCGAGCGCGATCCGGCGCGGCGCCGGGAGCTCGCGCACCGTCAAGCGGGCCTGTTGCTCGAGGGCCTGCGGCGCGCCGAGGACGCGATCGCGGTGCTGCGCGAGTTCGCCGACCCGACCCGCGACGGGCGGCTCGAGCACCTGTTCGCGCGCGCCCTCGAAGCCGGCGGCCAGACGCGCGAGCTCGAGGCGTGGCTCACGATGCGCGAGAGCCATGTGACTGGCGCGGAACGCACGGAGCTCTTGCTGCGCCTCGCGGCGCTCCAGGAGCGCGACGGGCGCGTCCGCGAAGCGATCGAGTGTCTCAAGCGCGCGCGCGACGAGGCGTCGCCGGCGCTCGCGGCGACGGTGCGCAGCGCGCTGCTCGCGCTGCTGCGCACGCACGGGAGCCCGGAGGATCAGCTCGCGTTCCTGGACGAGAGCATCGCGAGCGCGCCCGACGCAGCGGCCGGCGCATCGCTGCTGGTCGAGCGCGCGCGGCTCTACGCCGAGCGCCTGCGGGATCCGGCGCGCGCGCTGGCCGACCTCGAGCGCGCCCAGGCGCAGGCGGAGCTCGGCGCCGACGACCTGCGGCTCGTCGCGGAGCTCTGCGCCGGCGCGGGCGCGCACGAGCGGCGGATCCGAGCGCTCGAGAAGCTCGCCGAGTGCGCCCCCACGGACGAGCTGCGCCGCGCGACCTGGCTCGAGCTCGCGCGCCTGGTCGGCGACGGTCCCGACGAGGTGCGCGATCCCGCGCGCGGCGAAGCGGTGCTGCGCCGGCTGCTCGCGCGCGACGGCGCCGATCCCGACGCGTTCGATCGGCTCGCGGCGATCCTCGAGCGCGACGCGCGCGGCGTCGAGCTGCGCCGGCTGCTCGGCGAGCGGCTCGCGGAGCGCGAGCTGCGCGCCGGCGAGCGCTCCTCTCTCGCGCTGCGCCTCGCGCGGCTGCAGCTCGCCGCGGGCGATGCGCGGCTCGCAGCCGAGACCCTGGTCGGCGCCCGGACCCCGAACGCCGACGATCCGGCGATCGACGAGCTCCTCTACACCGCACTCGGCAGCGCGGGCAACACCTCGGGCCAGATGCAGCTCTGCACGCAGCGCTCGCGCGACGCCGGAGAGCCCGCGGTGCGCGCGCGCTGGCTGCGCCGCTGGCTCAGCGCGCTCGAGAGCGCGAACCGGCCGACGGCGGAGCGTCTGGCGGTGATCGACGACCTGTTCGCGGACGGCGTCGAGGACGCCGAGCTGGTCGCGCTGCGCCTGCCGCTGCTGCGCGCGGGCGGGGATCATGAGTCACTCGCGGACGGGCTGCGGCGCGCGCTCGAGTCTCCGGGGGTCGCCTCGCCCGGCGCGCGCCGGCTCTGGGTGCGCGAGCTGCTCGGGCTCTACGAGGGCCCGCTCGCCCGGCCCGAGGACGCGCTGGCGCTGGTGGAGCGCGAGCTGCGCGACGATCCCGGTCTGCGCGACCGCGGGCTGCGCGCCGCGCGCGCGCTCGGCGACGAGACGCGCGAGCTCGCGCTGCTGCGGCCGCTGGCCGCCGGCGCGCTCGACGGCGGCCTTCCGCCGGCGGAGCTGCGCCGCCTCGGTCTGGCGCTGGCGCACGCGGGCGAGGCGGAGCAGGCGTACACCGTATTGTGTCGTGCGCGCACGAGCGCCCCGCTCGACCGCGAGGTGCTGGCCGCGCTCGAGCAGATCGTGCGCGCCAAGGGCGACGCGCCGGAGCTGCTCGGCATCCTCGGCGCGCGCTTTTCCGCCGAGGCCGGCGCCGCGCGCCTGGACGTCGCGCGCGCGGCGGCCGCAGCCGCTGGGAACGCGCGCGACGCGAAGCTCGAGCTCTCCTGGCTGCGCAAGCTGCACGCGCTGCAGCCGCTCGCGCGGGACGGCCGCGTCCGCTGGCTCGCGCTCGAGCGCGAGGTCGGCGGCCCGGCGGGTCGGCTCGAGGCGGTGCGCTCACTCGCGGACCTCTCGGGCGACGGCGTCGAGCAAGCCGAGCTGGCCGCGGCCGAGGGCGAGTTACTGGTCGAGCTCGGACAGCTGAACGAGGCCAGCGCCTGCTACGCGCGCGCTCTCTCGAGCCAGCCGCGGCCCAAGCTCGCCTGGCTGCGCGCGCAGAGCGACGTGCTCGCGCGCCTCGGCCGGCCGAGCGAGCGCGTCGAGCTCTTGCGCGCGCTCGCGCGCCATCCCGAGGCCAGCGTCGAGGAGCGCACGCGCCACCAGCGCGAGCGCATCGAGCTCCTCGCCTCGCACCCGGAGCTGCGCGAAGAGGCGGCGCTCGAGCTGCGCATGTGGCTCGACTCCGACCCCGGCGCGTCGCGCTCCGCCCAGCTCGAGCGCATGCGCTCGCTCCTGCAGCTGTACGCGAGCCTGGGTCGCGACGCCGACTGGTGCGCGCTTGCCGAGCGCGCCCTGCCGCTCTCGCCCGACGCGGAGCGAGCCGAGCTCGAGCGCCGCATCGCGGCGCGGCTCGGCAACGCGCTGGGCTCCACCGATCAGGCGATCGCCGCCTGGCAGCGGGTGCTCGCGCGCGCGCCCGCGGACCCCGAGGCGCTCACGGCGCTGTGCTCGCTCCTGCAGCGGCCCGGCGACGAGGCGCGCCGCGCCGACTCACTCGAGCGCCTGGCCGCCACCGCGCCCGAGGCGAGCGAGAAACACTGGCTCGAGGCCGCGCGCCTGCGCTGGCAGTCACTCGGCGACGCGCGCGCAGCCCTCGAGAACGTCGACCGCGCGCTGGCGTTGGCCGCGCGCCTCGAAGGCGCGCACGACCTGCGCTCGGAGCTGTGCGCCCACCTCGACCGCCACGACGACGAGGCCGCGTCGCTGCGCGCCCTGCTCTCCGCCGAGCCCGAGGGCGGCCTGGCCGCGGATCGCTGGCTGCGGCTCGCGCAGCTCGCCGCCGCGAAGCGCGAGAGCTGGTCCGAGGCGATCGACGCCGCCGAGCGGGCGCTGGCTCTCGCTCCGGGCCAGATCGCGATGCTCCGCGAGGTGCGCCGCGTGTTCGAGCGCGCGAACGCATTCGCGCGAGCGCGCGACCTGCTGTGCGACGAGATCTCGGCCGCGAGCGGCGAGGACGCGCTCGCGCTGCACCGCCGCCTCGCGCGCATCGCCTGGGACGAGCTCCACGACGAAGAGCTCGCGACGAAGTCACTCGCCGCGCTCGCCTCGGCCAATGCCCTGCGTACCGACGACCGCGAGCGCTACGCCGCCGCGCTCGCCGAGCAGGGCCGCTTCCGCGAGTCACTCGAGCAGCGGGCCGCCGCGCTGAAGGACGTGGGCGAGCTGGCGACGCCCGCGGCCTGGCTCGAGCTCGCGCGCGATTCGCTCGCCAAGCTCGACGACGCCGCCCGCGCGCGCGACGCCTGCGACCGCGCCCTCGCGGCGGACCCCGCGCTGCGCGAGGCGCTCGAGCTGCGGGCGCTGCTGCACAACCGACTGTGCGAGCCCGCGCGCGAGTTCGAGGACGTGCTCGCGCTCGCCGAGCTCGAGGGCGACGCGGCTCGCGCGGCGGACCGCTTCACGCGCGCCGGCACGCTCGCGCGCGATCGGCTCGACGACCCGATGCGCGCCTGGGCGCTGTTCCGCACCGCGCTGCGCCATGACGGCGCGCACCTCCCCGCCCTGCTCGGCGCCGGCGAGATCGCGCTCGCGCGTCACGAGTGGGCCGAGGCCGAGCGCGCGTTCGGGCTCGCGACCTCGCTCCTGCGCGGCTCGCCCGACGAGGACAAGCTCGCGAGCGTGGCTCGCTCCGCGGCGCAGGCCGCGCAGTCACAGGAGCGCTTCGCCGAGGCGTTCCGCTATCTCGAGCTCGCGCTCGAGCGCGAGCCGGAGCACCCCGCGGCGCTCGACTCGATGGCCGGGCTGGCGCTGCGCCTCGGCGCACATGCGCGGGCGCGCGACTGTCTCGACGCGCGGCTGCGCGCGATCGAGCTGTCCGCCGGCGAGCGCGCCGACCGGCTCGTGAAGCTCGCGCAGGCGTGCGAGGGATTGCAGCAGCTCGACCGCGCCGCCGCCGCGCTCGAGGAAGTGCTCTCGATCCGGCCGGACGACGAAGTGTCTCGGGCGCGCGCCGTCGATCTGCTGGAGCGACTCGGCGAGATGGAGCGCGCGGTGCTTCAGCTCGACGCCTGGAGCGAGCACGTACCCGCCGAGTTCGCGGCGCGCCTGCGGCTCCGCGCCGCGCAGCTCGAGCTGGCGCACGGCGATCGCGCGCACGCGCGCCGGCGGCTCGAGGGGATCTGCGACGCCGAGTCGGTCCCGGACGATGCCTGGGTCGCGCTGCTCGAGCTGATTCGCGCGGACGACGGCGCCACGCGGGCGCTCGATCTCGCCGCGCGCGCGCTCGCCGTCGTGAAGGCGGCGAAGCCGCGCGCCGCGCTGCTCTGGAGCGCGGCCGAGGCGTCGGCGTCGGTCGGACAGAACGGGCCGGCCGCGCGCCGCGCGATGGAGGCGCTCACCTTCGAACCCGGTCACGTCGCGGCGGCCCGCATGCTCGCCGCGAACCTCGGCCAGCTCGAGGACTGGGGCACCGCGGTGAAGCTGCTCGAGCAGACACTCGACACGGCGCACCCCGACCGCCCGGTGGAGGCCGAGCTGTGGGAAGCGGTGGGTCGCGCGTACGCGGGTCCGCTCGAGGACATCGAACGCGCGCAGCGCTGTTACCGCCGCGCGCTCGAGTGCAACCCACTGCGCCAGAGCGCGCGCGAAGCGCTGGCAGACACGACCGCCTTCGACCCGGCGGCGCACCGCGAGTCGGTCGACGCGCATCGCGGCCTGCTGGAGCGTCATCCGGGACGCCGCAGCTCGTGGCGGTCACTCGAACGAATCGCGGCCCACTGGAAGCGCGAGCGCGCGCAGAAGACCTGCGTCGCGGTGCTTCAGGCGCTCGGCCCTGCGGGCGGCGGCGCGCCGATCGAGGGAGCGCTCCTGGTTGAGGTCGGCGCTCCGGCCGACGGAACCGTCGCGGCCGCCACGGAGCTCCTGCTCGCGATCTCGGAGGCCGGGGCGCTGCCGGCGTCGAGCGAAGCTCCCCCCTACTCGAGCTTGGCGGCGCCGCTCGAGCAGGCGCTCGCGGCGCTCGTCGGCCCGGCATGGAAGCTCGGCGACCCGGCGCTGCGAAGCATCTGGAACCAATCGGGCGACGACTCGACACAGAGCGGCGACGACATGGGCCGGCGCGCGAAGCGCCGGCTGAAGAAGGCGCTGCGCAGCTTCGACACGGAGCTGCTCCGTGTCCTGACCCCCGATCTGTGGCGCGAGCAGGTGCTCGGCCAGGCCGCCGCGCGCGTGCTCACCGCGGGTCAGGGGGAGCTGCGCGAGCTGCTGCTCGAGCTGCTCGGTGTCTGGCCGACCACCGCGCGTCTCGAGCTTCGCACGAGCGGCGATCTCGCGTCCGCCGTACAGCTCTGTCCGCCCGCGCGCGTCCTACTCCTGCGCGTCGCCTCGGCAGTGATCGGGTCTCTCGGCCTGTAAGTCTTCTTCTCGACCTCGCTGAGGAACAACGCGAAGGCCGAGCGAGGGCCGTCCCGAGCGAGGCCCGCAAGCGCCGGAGCGTGAGTAGGGTGCCCACGCGATCATCGGAAGGGCGCGCGCAGCGAGCCGAAGGCGAGCGAAGCCTATCGGACCGGGCGGAGCGCGGGCTGGAAGACGCCGGACTCGGGCTGGAGCTCGCGCTCGCTGCCCGGGGTCTCGAGCGTCCAGCAGCTCGGATTCGCGCGGATCTCGGCGACGAGCGCCTGGTGCAGCTGGTGCCCGCCGCGCACGGCCTTCACGTGGCCCTGGAGCGGCACGCCTAGCAGCGCGAGATCGCCGATCAGGTCGAGCACCTTGTGGCGCGCGAACTCGTCGCGGAAGCGCAGTCCTTCCGGGTTCAGCACGCGCGTCTCGTCGAGCACGATTGCGTTTGCGAGCGAGCCGCCGCGCGCGAGGCCGATGGCACGCAGGCGCTGGGTGTCCTTGAGGAAGCCGAAAGTGCGCGCCGGGGCGATCTCGCGTGCGAACACTTCCGGCGAGAGCGTGAGCGCGTTGATCGACTGGCGACCGATCGCCGGATGGGAGTAGTTGATCTCGACCGTGAGCTTCAGCTCGTGCGACGGCACGACCCGCACGTAGCGGCTGCCATCGCGGACTTCGATCGGGCGGCGGATCACGATGCGCCGGCGCATGCGCGCCTGCGCGCGGATCCCCGCCTGTTGGATCAGATAGACGAAGGACGCGGCACTGCCGTCCATGATCGGCAGCTCTGGGCCAGATACAGCGACGGTGCAGTTGTCGATGCCCATCCCGCGCAGCGCGGAGACCAGGTGCTCGATGGTCGAGAGCCGCGAGTCCTCGTTCCCCAAGGTGGTGGCGAGGGTCGTGTCGGTCACCCATTCGGCTCGCGCCGGGAAGCGAACCGGATGCTCGCCGTCGTTCCGGACGAACAGGATGCCGGTGCCGGCGGCGGCGGGCTTCAGGGTCAGGTCGACGGGTTCGCCGGTATGAAGGCCAATGCCGTTGCACCCG
>DATFUE010000200.1:0-3685 GCA_035261165.1 Myxococcota bacterium | reverse complement strand
GAGCGCTAGCACCAGCGCACGCGCACCCGGTACTCGACGCGCGCGCTGCCGTTCGCCGGCACCGGCACGCGGAAGCTGAACGTGTGCGCGTCCTCCTTCACGGCCTTCTGACTCGAGCTGACGATCTCCCAGTCACCTTCGGAGGGCTCGATCACGTCGACCTCGACCTTGGTGTCCTTGTGATTGCGCAGGTCGATCTGCCAAGCGGACTCGGAGCGGCACGAGCCGATCACCTTGTAGTCCATCTGGCGCCGCTCGCCGATCACGTCGAACGCGTCGCCCACGCGCACCCGCACTTTCTCGTCGCGCGGCGTGTGGTCGATCCGGTCCTCGCCGAGGAACTGGCGGCCGCCGCCCGAGTCGGCCTTGTAGACGCGGATGATTCCCTTCGGCAGCGGCATGCCCAGATGCTCCGCCGCCTTGTTCTCGAGCTCGAGGCTGACGTTGATCTTGGTCGGCGTCGGTCCGTCGCCGATCTGGGAGTGGAACCACATCGGCTCGCCGCGCAGCACCAGGCGCTTCTGCAGCTTCACGCCGCTGGCCTCGAGCAGCGCGATCTGCTTCGTCTCGTTCTCGAGCAGGCTGGCGGGGCGCTCGAGCGTGTACAGGTGATACTCGAACAGGCCCTCCTCGCGGAACTGCGGCGGCGCCGCTGCGGCCATCGTGCCGAACTTCTCGCGACGGTCCTCGAGGACGAATTCGGGAGTCACTCGATGAACGTCCCCGGCCACGAGCTGTAGCTTGGCGTTCTCGAACGCGGCGCCGCTCTTGTTGTCGAGGGTGACCCAGCCGTTGAAGTCGCCGGTCGTGTCCGCCGCGTCGACCACGAGCACGTAGTCGGCCTTCCAGCCGAGACTCTGGGCGAGATAGCTCACCTCGACCTTCGGCTTCTCCGCGCCGCTCTCGAGCAGCCAGACGAGCGACGGGCGCGCGATCAGGTTCTTCGGGATCTCAGGGAAGGAGATGCGGCCGGGGAACGCCCAGGTGATCTCGTCGCCGACGCGCAGGATGGGCTGCGGCCCCGCGGTCAGCACCACGGCGTCGCGCTCCTCGTCGCGGCCCCGCGACTCACTCCAGCGCAGCACGCGCACGTTCTTGCCCACGTACTTCTCGAGCAGCTTCTCGGGCGAGAGCAGGTCGTAGCGGTAGTTCTGCTCCAGCACGCGCAGGTTGGCCGGGCCGAGCGCGTGGATCTGCACGGTCTCGGGCTGGATCGTCTCCGCGACGCCGGCGAACTCGAGCTCGGAGCGCCCCTTCGCGAGCGGCAGGGCGCGCGTCTCGCGAATCAGCCCGAAGCCGCCCGAATACACCGTGATGCCCAGGTCGGAGCGGTCCGCGGGGGTCGAGCGAACGCGGGTGGGCGCGGGTTCCTGCGCCCGCGCGCCGGGCGCGAGCGCAGCTACACCCACCAGTGTCGCGAGCCAGATCCCACGCATCCTCACCTCCAGTCCTCGGCGGGCGGGTTGAAGTAGCCGAAGCGCAGCTCGGGAAGCGCCTCGCGCAGCCGCGCGAAGAGCGTCGCCATGCCCAGACGCGGCGAGCGCCGCCGCTCCGCGAACAGCCCCATGTACCAATCCGGGTCGACGTTCAGGCAGCGCCACTGGATCATGCGCAGGCCCGTCGTGCGCGCGAGCTCGCTGAGTGCCTCGGCTTCGTCCGTGCGATCCGTGACTCCGGGGAACGAGAGCAGATTCACGGACGTGAACAGGCCGTGCGCGCGCGCCACGTGCAGTGTCTCGACGACGTCGGAGAAGCGATAGGTGCGCGGCCGGTAGTACGGAGTGTACGTCTCCTCCCGCGCGCCGTTCATCGACACGCGGATGCTGTCGAGGCCGGCGTCCGCGAGGCGCGCGACCGCGTCGGGCCGACTCCCGTTGGTGTTGAGGTGCAGGGTGCCGCGCGTGGTGCGCGCGCGGATGGCGCGAATCGCCTCCTCGATCCGCTCGGCTTCGAGCAGCGGCTCGCCCTCGCAGCCTTGCCCGAAGCTGATCATGGCGCGAGGCGCGCGCTCCAGGTGCGGCACCGCGATCTCGAGAATCTCCTCCAGGGTCGGCTTGAACTCGAGCCGGGTCTGCGGCGAGGGCACGGTGTCCGCGGGCTGCTCCGAGATACACGCGATGCATGCCGCGTTGCACGAGCGCGCGAGCGCGATCGGCGCCTCGTAGCGGCCCAGAAACAGGTTCTGCGCGTTCGGGCAACCCCACTCGAGCGCGCAGCGCTCGCCGTGGTGGCGGATCAGGCGGTTCTCGGGAAAGCGCTTGCACAGCGCCTTCACGCGCCGTCTCACCTGCTCGCGCGAGAACGACTCGGGGTCGTGCTTCGCGTCGTCGTCGACCCGCCGCGCCGGCACGCAGATGCGCCCGCGGTACCAACACGCCGCGGTGTAGGCGTACAGGGGCAGGAGCGGCGCGTCGCTCTCGCGCCGATACGCGGCCAGCGCGAGGCCCGTCCAGCCCGGCGGCAGGAACGCGGCGACCGCCAGCGCGTCGCGGACCGGGTGCTGTGTGGCGCCGTCGAACCCCAGCGGGGTTCGCGCCGGGAGAAACAACAGCTCGCCCGACTGGGGCAGGGGCACCAGGTCCGCCGTATCGAGCGGGAACACCTCTTCGCCCGCGCGCGCGGCGGCGCGCAGCCCGGGCAGATCCACGATCTCTCCGGCAGCGTTCGCGACCAGGGGCCTCGGTGAAACCGCCATGCGCGCCGCAGCCTAGCTCAACCTGCGGGGTGTCGCGCTGGCGCTGCAGCGCGCGCCGTCTGGACGCCGCGGCGCGGACCTTCCCGCGGCACGCGAGTTGCTCACCGGACTCCTGACGCACGCCGTCGAGGAGGCCCCATGACCATCCAGAGTCGCGCCGAGGAGCTGATCTCGAATCACGTCGCGGGGGCCGCTGCCGCGGCCGCGATCCCGATTCCACTCGTCGATCTCGTGGCGGTCACCGCCGTGCAGCTGTCGATGATGCGCAAGCTCGGGCGACTCTACGGCGCGCAGATCGGCGTCGATGCGGCGGGCGCGGTCGGCGTCGGGCTGCTCGGAGCGCTGTTGCCGCGCGTCGCGGCGAGCGCGCTGAAGATCCTCCCCGGCATCGGCACGATCGGCGGCGCGGTCGCGCAGTGCGCGCTGTCAGGCGCGACCACCTGGGCGCTCGCGCAGTCGCTGCGCGACCGACTCGAGCGACCCGCCCTTGGTTCGCATGCTCAGGCTCAGGCGTGCTCGGACGTGGCGCGCAGCCTCGCGCGCGCCGATCGCCTGCGCCGCCGCGGGCTGCTGACGGAAGAGGAATACATGCGCACGCGCGCCGAGCTCCTCGAGGCGCTCTAGCTCGCGCGCCCCGGGAGACGCCTTCACCCAGAGCGGCGTCCCGGGGCCGACCCACAGCCGAAAGCGGTGCATCGCTTCGGCCTCGAGACAGTGGCGCACGCAGTCGAAGCCGGCGCGCCGGTGATACGCGCCCCGAGTCAGCTCAGCCCAGGCGCCGCGCGAGCTCCGCGAGTGAGTCGAGACGCGGCAGGATCTTCTCGGCGGGCTCGGGCGGCAGCATGAACACGGCGCGCACTGCGCCGTTCTCGCGCAGGCCCTCGAGCTCCTTCTCGTCCGGGAGGGCCGCGAAGACCGTCAGCTCGAACGACTCGCGCTTGCGTCCGGCCTCGTCGGCGAGCTTCCAGAACTCGGGCAGGCGCTTCACGA
>DATFUE010000199.1:0-5185 GCA_035261165.1 Myxococcota bacterium | reverse complement strand
CGCTCGCTGGTCATCTCCGCCGACATGGCGCACGGCGTGCACCCGAACTTCCCCGAGAAGCACGATCCCGGTCACCGGCCGGTGCTGGGCCGCGGCCCGGTGATCAAGACGAACGTGAACCAGTCCTACGCGAGCGACGCGACGACCGCGGGCAGGTTCGCCGCGCTGTGCGCGCAGGTCGGCGTGACCCCGCAGCAATTCACGCCGCGCAACGACGGCCCGTGCGGCTCGACGATCGGGCCGATCACCGCGGCGCGCACCGGGATTCCGACCGTGGACGTCGGCAACCCGATGCTCTCCATGCACTCTTGCCGCGAGATGGCGGGAGCCGCCGACGTCGAGCCGATGATCCGCGTGCTGCGGGCGTTCTTCGCCGAAACCTGAGTTACACGGCCGATCCACAGGAGGTGGGAATGTCACTGCTCCGTTCCGCTCTTTCGCTCGCGCTCGTCTGGGCGCTGGCGTCGTGCTCGACGAGCCCGTCGCCCGACGAGGTCCAGAACGACGTCAAACAGGGGAAGGTCGAGAGCGCCGCGCACAAGCTTGAGAAGGAGCGCGACTCCGATCCCGACGACTTCGGTGTGCGCCTGAAGCTCGGCGAGCTCTACTACGAGCTGGCGCGCCAGGCGATCGACGAAGACAAGCAGGCCGAGTACATCGACTATCTGCGCAAGGCGCAGACCGAGATCATCGCCGCCGCGCGCATCGAGCCGACGTCGCCGGAGCCGCACACCTGGCTCGGAATCATCACCGCGTACGAGGGCGATCTGAACGGCTCGGAGACCGCCTTCCGCAACGCGCTCCGCCTGGCGCAGGCGGACAAGTACCGCGAGTACGCCGGCGGCACGTTCTACTCCAACCTTGCACACATTTGTGTGTACAAGGGTGATCTCCAGGCCGCGCGGCGCTATCTCAACAAGGCCGCGAAGACTGGTGCGCCCCAGGACGAGCTCGATCGCATCTCGGTGCTGCTCGCCTGGAAGGAGAACGACATGGTCGAGGCCCGCGACGTGTTCAACGGCGGCGCGATCATGTCGAAGGCCTTCGCGACGACTTGGGACGGCGCGCCGCTGCCCAAGAAGATGGTCACCTTCGACGACTTCGCCGCCGTCTGCTGCAAGAACCCGACCTGCGGCCCGCACATGGAGAACGCGTGCAAGCGCGAGCGCCAGGCCGTCGCGCGCCGCGAGCTCACGATCGACACCGCCGCGGAGCAGATGAAGATCGAGCGCGAGCGGCGCGAGAAGCTGAAAGAGATCTACGACAGGAACAAGAAGAAGGGCGTCGAGATCACCGTCGAAGACCCGAATGCCCCGGCGACCCCGCCGGAGACGGCTCCCGCGCCGGCGCCCGCGCCCGCGCCGGCCAAGAAGTGAGTCAGGCGAGCGCCGCGCGCACCGCGGCGTGAGCGATCTCGCCGTTGCGCGTGACCAGCGCGCCGGCGGTGACTTCGTCGGCGAGGTCGAGCTGCAGCTCGCCCTTCTTCAACAGGTGCAGGAGGAAGTTCTGGAAGTTGCGCGCGAGCATCTGACTCGCGTGCAGCGGCACGGAGCTCGGCACGTTGAGCGGCGCGAGGATGCGCACGCCCCCGTGGTCGACGGTCTCGCCGGGACGGGTGAGCGCGCAGTTTCCGCCCTGATCCGCCGCGAGATCGACCACGACCGAGCCCGGCCGCATCCCCGCGACCTGCGCCTCGGAGAGCAACACCGGCGCGCGTCGGCCCGGCACGAGCGCTGAACAGATCACCGCGTCCGCGTCGGCGATGTGCTTCGAGAGCACCTCGCGCTGTCTCGCCTGCTGCTCGGGGGTGAGCTCGGTCGCATAGCCGCCCTGCGTCTCGCCGCCGGCCTGAATCGCCTCGTGAGCGACGAAGCGCGCGCCGAGACTCTCGACCTGCTCCTTCACCGCGGGCCGGATGTCGAACGCCTCGACCACCGCGCCCAGGCGCTTCGCGGTGGCGATCGCCTGTAGCCCAGCGACGCCGACGCCCAGGATCAGGAAGCGCGCCGCCTTCAGGGTTCCCGCGGCGGTCATCAGGAGCGGCACCAGCTTCGGCAGCGCGGCCGCGGCGAGCAGCACGCCCTTGTAACCCGCGATCGTGCTCATCGAGGAGAGCACGTCCATGCTCTGCGCGCGCGTGATGCGCGGCAGCAAGTCGAGTGAGAAGCTCGTCGCCTGGCGCGCCGCGAGACGCCGAACGGTATCGGCGTTCTGGAACGGCTGCAGGATTGCGACCAGCAGCGCTCCCTCGCGCAGCTGGTCGATCTCCGCCGCGGTCGGCGGCTGCACCTTCAGCACCAGCTCGGACGACGACCAGATCGCCGCCGCGTTCGGTGCGAGCCGCGCCCCCGCCGCCGCGTAATCCGCATCGGCGAAGTCCGCGGGCCCCGAGCCCGCGACCTCGACCCAGACTTCGTTTCCCTCCGCGACCAACTTCTTCGCCGAGTCGGGAACGAGCGCGATGCGGCGCTCTCCTGGAGTCACCTCGCGCGGCACGCCGATCTTCATGGCTCGCACCCTAGCAGGATCTCAGTAATACGAGCAACGCGCGCGATGGCGCGGCTGCGCCTTGTAGCGCGCCTCTCCGCCCCGCCGCCAGAGCCAGTCGTCGAGCTCGCGCGCGCTGACGCCGGCGCCGCCCGCGCGCATGCGCGCGGCGATCTGCTCGACCGCATCGAGCGCGCAGGCGCGGATCTCGACTTCCTCCGGCGAGCTCGGCGCGAGCAGCTCCTCTCGGTCGATGCGCGCGACGAGCTCCGGGTCGAAGCGCAGCACGCCGTCGAGGCGCAGCACGTGCGGCACGAGGTTGTCGGCGAACAGAGTGAGCTCGTCGAGATCGCGAAAACGGCCGAGGTCGTCCGGCAGCGCGTGCGCCAGGTCCGAGACCGCGAGCTGCGCGCGCTTCAGGAACGGGACGAGCTGGCCGTCGTGGCGCGCGACGTCGCGCCACAGCGGCATCGCGACGAGACTCCGCACGAGCTCGGCCGCGGAGCCGCCGGCTTCCTCGACGAAGCCGGCGAACGAGCCCGCGCTGCGCTTTTGCACGCGCTCCCCCAGCTCGCGCAGCGCGCGCGCGTACAACTCGACGAGCTCGCGGATCGGGGCCTCGGCGTGTGACTGGCCGAGCAGCTCGGCCACGCTGCGCGCGTCGATCGCGCGCAGCGCGCTGGCCGCGATCGGACCCTCGCGTTCGAAGCGCTCGCGCAGCCGGGTCTCGATCGTGCGGTAGCCCGAGTGACCCGGGAGCTTGCGCAGATGCGGGAACCAGCCGGATCCGAAGTTCAGCGCGTCGAGCGTGAGCACGAACGCGGCCAGGCCCTCCGCGTCGCCGAGCGCTGGAAACGACGTGGGACTCCCCCCCAGCTCGGCGCGCGGAATCGCGTCCGCGAAGCGCTCGAGCCCGGCCGCGTCGATCGCGACGAAGCGCGCGCGCGCCACGACCTCTGCGCAGGCCTCGCGCACCGCGGCGAACGGGCGCGCGAGCAGATCGTCCGGAAGCTCCGCCTCCATCTACGCCGATTGGTGTAGGTACGCGCGCAGCTCGGGCAGGGCGCGCTCGCGCAGCTCCTCGTCCAGGTCGAAGCGCTCGAGCGCCTGCAAGAGCGCGCGCGCCGCCGTGGGAATCGGATGCGAGGCGAAGAACGCCGCGACCTGGCGCTTGTACAGCGGCTTCTGCAGCGCGGGCAGCGCGGACACCAGCCGTCCCGCGAGGCCCGGCGAGACGCGCGGTGACAGCTCCTTCCAGCGCTCCCGCACGAACTCCCAGGTGCGCTCGCGCGCCGCGGGGTTGCCGAGCATGCGGACCAGGAGCGGCACGACGTCCTGAGTGGGAATCGCCTCGGTGAGCGCGAGCGCGAGCGCGCGATCGATGAGCGCGGGGTCGCGGAACGAGCCGAGGGCCAGCTCGAAGCGCGTTCGCTCCTGCGGCGTGCGCGCGCGCTGCATCGCGCGCAGATATGCCTCGAAGCGCGCCTTGTCGCCGCGCCGGGCGGCGAGCTCGACGGCGATCCCCGCCAGGTTCGCGTCGAGCGCGGTTCGGCTCCGGAGGTATGCGCGGATACGCGCCTCGACCTGGTCGAGCACGGGCGGGTGCTCCGCGATCGCCCCCAAAATCGAGAGCACCGCCGCGCGCCGCTGGCGCTCCTTCTCGCTCTCGCCGGGCGCCGGCGTCCAGCCCAGTGACTCGAACGCGGGCGCGAAGCTGTCGGCCAGCCAGCCGCGGAACTTCGCCGCCGCGCTCTCCCCGACCAGCGGGAGCACCTGGTCGTCGAGCCAGGCGAGCGGACCCGACGCTGCGCCGAGGACGTCGGGCTCGCGCTCGTCGCCGAGGCGCGCGACGAGATCGAGCCAGTCACTGAGCCGCGCGCAGCCCGCGCGCACGCCGGCCCACTGATGGCCGAGCAGGCCCATGCGCTCCACGGGTCGGAGGTGCGCGAGCTCCTGCCCCAGCGCGCGCAAGAGCGGCGCGTCGTGAAGCGCGCGGATGAAGCTCGCCTCGTCGGCGTTGAGGTACGCCCAGCGCACGTCCGCGGACGGCCCGAGGGGAATCTCGGTGGTCGGCGCCTCCGCGAGCGCCCGCACGAGCTGATCCTTCCCGCGCACGCGGCGCACGCGCAGCACCAGCGGGATGGGCCGTGTCTCGCTGCGCGCGGCCTCGCCGACCTTCGGGTTCGCGAAGAAGCGCTCCTGGCCGGCGACCAGCAGCGCCTGGCCGTCGCGGTCGATGCGCCGCCCCGAGACGAGTGGGAAGCCCGGCCGCTCGAGCCACGGCGCGACCACCGGGGTCACCGGCCGCTTCGCGCTCTCCTCGAGCGCGCGCCACAGATCCGCGGCGCGGGCGTTCGCCTCGCGGTGGCGCCGGATGTAGCGCCGCACCCCGGCGCGGAACACGCTCGGCCCGAGCCAGCTCTCCAGCATGCGCACCAGCGACGCGCCCTTTTCGTAGGTGATGACGTCGAAGTTCTCCGTCGCCTCGCTCGGGGTGTTCACGGGCACGTAGATCGGGTGCGTGTTCTCCATCGCATCGAGCGCGAAGGCGGGCGCCCGGTGTGACTCGAAGTCGAGCCACATCTCCCACTCGGGCTTCCAGTCGTCCACCACCTTGAAGGCCATCCAGGTGGCGAACGCCTCGTTCAGCCACAGGTCGTCCCACCAGGCCATGGTGACCAGGTCGCCGTACCACATG
>DATFUE010000198.1:0-2946 GCA_035261165.1 Myxococcota bacterium | reverse complement strand
CACCCGCCTCGCCGTGCCGCAGATGCTCGCGCACGGCGGCGGCGCGGTGGTGAACGTGTCGTCCGCGATGGGCCGTGTGACCGACCGCGGCTTCTCCGCGTACGGCGCCGCCAAGGCCGCCCTCTCGCACCTCACGCGCCTCCTCGCGAACGAGCTCGCGCCGCGCGTTCGCGTGAACGCGCTCGCCGTCGGCGCGGTCGAGACCTCCGCGCTCGCGCCGTTCCTGAAGGCCGAGGGCATGCGGGAGAAGATGGAGTCACTGACTCCGCTCGGGCGCATCGGCCAGCCCGAAGACATCGCCGCCGCCGCCGTCTGGCTCGCGTCGGCCGCCGGAAGCTGGGTCACCGGAAAAGTGATCGAGGTCGACGGCGGTCAGGAGACCACGAACTTCCCGATCCGCCTTCCGGACGTGTAACTCGGGGCTCCCAAGCTGCGAGTCCGCGGAGACGTCTGACTCAGGTCTTGCAAGCCGCGAGTGCGCGGCGCGCAGCGAGGCGAAGCCGAGCGAAGAGCGGGTGGCCGAGCTCCGCTCGGCCGGGCCCCGCTAGCGCTCCCCCCGACGTCCAATTCAGGTCTTGCAAGCCGCGAACGCGCGGCGCGCAGTGAGCCGAAGGCGAACGAAGAGCGGGTGGCCGAGCTTCGCTCGGCCAGGCCCCGCTAAGTATAGAACCGAGTCGCCCAGCGGCGAAATTCTGCGATCGGGCCGTCGCCGTCGCACAAGATCGGCCGCGGGAGATATCTCTTGCTCTCCCAGATGGGGATGTCTTCGTTCATCTGCTTGACGATGTCGCGGATGATCGCGGCTCCGACCCCGCCCCGCGGCGCGAGTCCGTTCTCCTTGCGCTGCACGAACTCGAAGCGCACGTCGCAGTGCTCGTCGTCGATCGGCGATGTCGACGCCATCAACACGGTCTCGCAGATGCCGGTGAAGCGCGTGAAGCCGCAGCCGAAGCCGAAGCTATTGGCGTCGATGCAGCCATCCACGGGCCCGCGCGGCGTGAGCATTTTCGAGCGCTGCAGCGAGCGGCGCCAGACCCCGTCGACGGTCACCTCGGAGTCGGGGACGTCCAGCGTGCCGTGCACGTAGCGGAAGTGCGCGCGGTCGACCGCGTTCTCGGCCATCTCTTGATTGCGGGAGCGGATCTTCCAGCGGTATCGCTCGGGCTCGGTCCAGTCACTGTCGCCGATCTCGGGAATCAGCGGCACGTCCCAGTCGGGCGGTTTGCCCTCGGCGTGGCGCCAGACCCAGAGCACCCCGTTGCGCTCGAGCGCCGGCCAGGCGCGCAGCCGCGCGCGCGGGGGGATGCGCTCCGCGTACGGCACCTCGACGCACGCGCCGTCGCCCGCGAAGCGCCAGCCGTGGAATGGACACCGAATGGTGTCGCCCTCGACCTTGCCTCCGCGACCGATGTTCGCGCCCAGGTGCGGGCAGTACGCGTCGAGCACGCGCGCTTCGCCGCCCTCCGTGCGGAACGCGACGAGCTCCTCGCCGAAGTAGCGCAGCCCGCGCACCTCTCCCGGCGCGAGCTCATCGCCCTGCGCCACAGCGAACCAGCCGTTGGGCATCGGAAACGGAAATCGCCGCGTTTCGAGTCGCATGGCCGCCATCATGCCACGTTTTCCGCAGAAGTGAAACGTGTTCTAGTCCTGCGGATCGAACGCCGCCGGCAGCGGAGAGGCGACCGCGGCACGCACCCCGCGGTCGCCCATGTCTCTAGTGCGCCGGGATCGACATGATGTATGTGACTCCGTTGTCGTAGACCGCCGTCGCGCGGATGCTCTTCACCGAGCCCTTCGTCACGGTGAAGCGGCACCAGGAGCTGCCCGCGCCACCCAGGAGCGCGTTTCCCGTCCCAGCGTGACCCGAGGACACTCAGGTCAGGAGAGCGTCCCGCCGTCGACGCGAATCTGTTCGCCGTTGATGTGCGCGGCGTCGTCGGAGGCGAGGAACGCGACGGCGGCGGCGGCGGCTTCGGGGCCGCGCATGACGCGGTCGGGCGGCATGATGCGGTAGAGGAGGTTGCGGTCGGCGCCCTCGGGCAGCTTGAAGACCGCGTGGATCGGGGTCGTGATCGAGCCCGGGCAGACGGCGTTCGCGCGCAGGCCCTGCGAGCAGTACTCGATCGCGAGCGTGTAGGTCAGCGCGAGGATCCCGCCCTTCGACGCCGAGTACGCAGCCGTCCACGGATGACCCGCGAGCGCCGCGGTCGACGACATGTTCACGATGTTGCCCCGCGCCGCGAGCAGGTGCGGAAGCGCCGCCTGACACACGAAGAACGTGCCGTCGAGATTCACGGACAGGATCCGGCGCCAGGTCTCGAGCGCGAGCTCGTGCGTGTGATCGAAGTGCAGGATGCCGGCGATGTTGCACAGTGAGTCGAGCCGCCCGAAGCGCTGAACGGCGGCTTCGACAGAAGTGCGCGCGGCGGCGGGATCGGAGACGTCACAGATCCGTGTAGCGGCGTCGGCCCCGAGCTCCGCGCAGCCCTTCGCGGTCTCCTCGAGGCCCGTGGGCTCGACGTCGAGCAGGAACAGCGCCCCGCCCTCGCCGGCGATGCGTTGGGCGCTGGCTCGGCCGATGCCGGACGCCGCTCCCGTGATCAGGACGACTTTGTTCTCGAAGCGCCGCATCGACCCATCATACGCGAGTCGCGCGCGGCGCCTAGGTCTTGGGGGACTTCGGCGGGTACACCTTCTCCAGGAAACGCGTGACCAGCGCGAGCAGCGCCGTGCGGTCGATCGGCTTGGAAGCGAAGTCGTCGCAGCCCGCGGCCAGGCAAGCCTCGCGATCGCTCGCGCTCCCGCGCGCGGTGAGCGCGACGATCGGTCCGTCGTAGCCGTCGGCGCGCAGCGCGCTGGCCGCCTCGTTCCCCGACATCTCGGGCATCTCGACGTCCAGCAGCACGACGTCGAACGGCGTGCCCGAGAGCGTCGCGCTCATGGCCT
>DATFUE010000197.1:0-13774 GCA_035261165.1 Myxococcota bacterium | reverse complement strand
TCCGCCGCTACCGCGCGACGTCGTTCCAGTACATCGGCGAGTTCTGCCGCTATCTCCTGAATCAGCCCGCCGAGGCGAGCGACGGCGAGCACGAGCTCCAGTTCTGCATCGGCAACGGCCTGCGCCCGGACATCTGGGAGTCATTCCGCGACCGCTTCCGCCTGCCACGGATCGTCGAGTTCTACGGCGCGACGGAGGGCAACGTGTCGCTCTTGAACCTCGACAACCGCGTCGGCTCGGTCGGGCGCATTCCGACCCGGCTCCTGATGGACGCGCGCCTCGTGCGCTACGACGTGGAGCGCGACGAGCACCTGCGCGACGCGAAGGGACATTTGATCGAGTGCGCCCCCAACGAGGTAGGCGAGCTGATCGGCGCGATGCCGCGCAGGCCGAGCGATACCCGCGGACGCTTCGAAGGCTACTCGTCGCGGGAAGCCACCGAGCGCAAGGTGCTGCGCAACGCGTTCGAGGAAGGTGACTCGTTCTTCCGCACCGGCGATCTCTTGAAGCGCGACGCGGAGGGCTACTTCTTCTTCGTCGACCGCATCGGCGACACATTCCGCTGGAAGGGCGAGAACGTCTCGACGCAAGAAGTCGCCGAGGCGCTCGCCTCGTTCCCGGGCGTCGACATGGTGAACGTCTACGGCGTCTCGGTCCCCGGCGCCGACGGCCGCGCCGGCATGGCTGCGCTGGTCCTCTCGAGCGCGGACGAGTTCGACCCGCGCGCCTTCTACGCCCACGCAGTCACTGCCCTGCCCGCCTACGCCACGCCGGTCTTCCTGCGCCTGCAGCACGACGCCGAAGTGACCGGCACCTTCAAGCTGCGCAAGGTCGAGCTCCAGCAAGAGGGCTACGACCCCACGAAGGTGAGCGAGCCCCTATTCGTGCGCGACGACGGCGCGCGCTCCTACGTCACCCTCGACGCCGACGCCCATCGCCGGCTCATGGCCGGCGACATACGCGTCTAGTCCAGCTTCGTGGAGACTTTGCGAGTCTCGCCGGCCCGAGGCACGCCGCCGGCGTGCCGTGCGCGCAGCGCGGCTTCGCCGCGCGCTAACGCGCCAAGAAGGGCCGGCGACATACGCGTCTAGCGCCCCGGAAGCGGTAAGGGCACACCCGACCGCGGACGATACGCCGTGGGCCGCACGCGCATGCGGCGCCGCGGAGCCACCATGATCCTGCCGATCAGTGACGAGCCGGAAAGCGCGAAGCGTTTGCCCTGGGTGAGCTTCGCGCTGCTGCTGGCGCTCGTCGCCGGCTTCTTCGCCTCGCGCGGCGAGCTCGGCTTCGTGGGCGGCGGCTCCGAGATCAAGCTCGAGAACGCGCTGGAAGTCTGGCTGTCGCACCCTTATCTCGTGCCGGACCCCGCGCTGCTCGCCGAAGCGGGCCAAGGGACCGCGCGCGACGACTACGCCGAACGAATCGAGGCCGGGCGGATCGAGGCCGGGCGCGCGACGGTCGACGCGGCGACGCGCGCCGAGCAGCAGGCCGAGCTCGACTACGTGACTCGCCTCGCGCTGCGCGGCACCGACTGGACGCCGGGTCCGACTCACCCGTTCCGCTCGTTCGGCTGGACCCCGAACGCGCCGTCCGTGACGGCGCTCCTCGCGCACCCGTTCCTGCACGCCGGCTATGCGCACCTCGCGCTCGCGCTCCTGTTGATCTGGCTCGCCGGTCCGGCCCTCGAGGGCGCCTACGGCCGCGCGCTCTTCGCCGGCCTGTGTCTCGCCTGCGGCTGTGCCGCCGCCGCTGCGTACGCGCTCGCGGCGCCGGAGGCGGGCGAGCCGCTGGTGGGCGCCTGGGGCGTGGCCGCGGGGCTGATCGGCGCGTTCGCCGCGCGCTTCGGCCGCACGCGAGTGGGGGTCGGCGCCGGCGCGTTCGCGCCCGCCTGGCTCGCGCTGCCCTGGTGGCTGCTCGCCAGCGCGCTGGTGCATTTCGCGCTGGCGAGCCCGAACGTCGAGACGGGCGAGTCACTCGCTCCGAACCTGGCCGCACTCGGGCTCGGCGCCTCTTTCGCGCTGGGCGTGAAGCTGCTGCGCATCGAGGAACGCCGCGCGCTGCGCGCGCGCGAGGCGCGCGAGGCGATCCACCTGGACCCGCGCATTCGCCGCGCCCGCGACGCCGATGCGCGCGGGTCTCACGACCAGGCGATCGCGATCGCGACCTCGGTCTTGCGCGAGCGGCCCGACGATCCGGACGCCCTGCATACGATCTGGACCGCGCAGGTCGCCGCCGGCCACGAGGCGCAGGGAGTCACGTCCGCGAAGCGACTGATCGAGGTGTACGCGCGGCACGGTATGCTCGCGCCGGCCGCGCGCGTCTTCGACGAGCTCGTCCGCGCGCTGCCCGACACGCGCCTCGAGACGACCGTGCTGCTGCGCATCGTGCCGGAGCTCGTGGTGCAGGCGCGGCGCGACGCGGCGATCGCGGCCTTGCGCTGCGTGGTCGCGCCGGAGACGCGCTCGCTCAGCGTCGGACAGGCCGTGCGCGCCGCCGAGCTCGCCGCCGAGCTCGATCCGCGCGTGGCGCTCACCGCCGCGCGCTCCGCGCTCGGGCGGGGCGCCGAGCTGGCCGAGGACAAGCGCGAGCGCCTGGCGAAGCTCGCGGCGGAGCTCGAGCTGAAGCTGGGGATCACGGCGGCGGCCGCGGCAGCCGCCCCGCCGAGTGACTCGCCGAGGAGTGACTCGCCTCCCGGGGACTGGCTGGCCCCGGCCGACGCGGCCGTGACGGGCCCGGCGGCTTCGAGCGCGCCGGCCGAGGGCCTCTTCGAGCTCGAGTCGACGAGTCTGGCGGAGACCACTCCCACGGTCGTGTTCATGGCGCCCCCGCCTCCTGAAGCGCCGCCCTCGGGGGTACCCCCGACCATTCCGGCCGCACCTCCGCTGCGCGACCGCAGCGGGCCGAGCGCGGTGAAGTTCACCACCGCCGTGCCGGTCGAGCTCGATCCCGGGGGGATCCGGCTGCGCATCGACGGCGCCGCTCCGTCGCTCCTGACCTGGGAACACATCCAGGCCGTGGCCGTCGGGCTCATCGCCGGACTCGCGCCAAAGCCGATCGTGGTGATCGACCTCGCGCTCAACTGGGCCGATGGCGGCGACGCCGTGCTCGAGGTGCTGCGCCTGCGCAGTGACTCGTTCCGCGCCCGCGCGCTGGTGGGCGGCGAGGGCAGCGCCCTCGAGGCGCTGCGCGCGCTGCTGGCGCAGTTACTCGCCCGCAGCGGCGCCGTCCCGCTCCCCGACGGCGGCTCCGCGCATGGCCGCCCTTCCGCGAGTTTCCCGATCCGTCGTCGTACGAGCGCGACGTCCTGCTGCAAGCGAGCTGACGAGCGCCCCAAGGCGCGAGACCCGCGCCGCTCATCTGTCGGGCGAGACCCGCGCCGTTCACCTGTCAGGCGAGACCCGCGCCGCTCACCTGTCAGGCGAGACCCGCGCCGCTCACAGGCAAGGCGCGAGACCCGCGCCGCTCATCTGTCAGGCGAGACCCGCGCCGCTCACAGGCAAGGCGCGAGACCCGCGCCGCTCACATGTCGGGCGAGACCCGCGCCGCTCGCATGTCGGGCGCACAAGTCCGAGTCCCGCCGGGCCGATCGGTCTCTGTCTCGCAATGCGACCAGTGCCGGCAGTGCGATCGACGGGAGGGCGACGTTGCAGCGACTCACGCTCAGGGGACGGCTCCTGCTCGGCTTCCTGGCCGTGCTGATGCTGCCGATCGGCTCCGCGGTCTGGGCGTTTCGCGGCGCGCTGGAGGTGCGGACACACACCCGCGGACTCGCCGAGAATCACTACCCCGTGCTGGATGCCGCCAGCCGCGCCGGCGCGCGGCTCACCCAGCTCCAGGCCACGACCGACCGCGCCTGCTCGAGCTTCGACGCGGCGGCGCTCGAGCACGCGAACGGCATGGCCGGCGAGCTCGACGCGGAGCTCGCGAAGCTCGAGGCGCTGACCGGCGAGCCTCAGATCCTGGAGCTCCGCCTCGCGGCCAAGAGGTACGCAAGCGACGCGCTCGGTCACTGCAGCGCGATGCTCGGTGGGCGAGTCAGCGACCGGATGCGCGACGAGGTCGAGCGCGACGCCCACGTCGCAGCGCGCCTGTCGCACATGATCGACGACTTCCGCGCCTCGCGCGCCGCCGCCGTCTCGAGCGAGCTGGACGCGATCGCCGCCTCCTCGCGGCGCAACGCGATCGTGCTCGCGCTGACCTTGCTCGCCGCGCTCGCCGCCGGGCTCGCCGCCTCGGCGCACATCTCGCGCGGCATCGTGGCGGACGTCGTGCAGACCACGACCGAGCTCGCGACCGCGGTCGCGGACGGCGACCTCACGCGCCGCGTCGAGGTGCGGCGCGACGACGAGCTCGGCAGCGTCTCGCGCGCGCTGCGCGGCATGATCGAGGGCTTGCGCACGCTGGTCGGCCAGGTGAAGGGCTCGGTCGAGGTGCTGGCGAGCACGGTCGAGGCGCTGACTCCCGCGGCCGAGCAGATCGAGAAAGGCGCCGAGGCGCTCGGGGAGAGCTCGACCTTGGTCGACGACGCGACGCACAGCGCCTCCGAGAATCTCGCGGCCGTCGCCGCCGCCGCGGGTCAGTCGAGCCGCAGCGCGACCGAGCTCGCCGCGGGCGCGAGCGTGGTGATGAACAGCATGGCCACCGCGCGCGAGCAGGTCGAATCGATCAACGCCTCGATCCGCTCGGTGTCGACCGCGGTCGAGGAGCTGTCCGCGTCGCTCGGCGAGGTCGCGAAGAGCTCGAATCACTCGGCCGACATCGCGGGCAAGGCAGCCACAACTGCGCGCAACACGACTCAGGCGTTCGAGAAGCTCGGCGCCGCGGCGCAAGAGATCGGCAACGTCGTCGGCGTGATCAACGACATCGCCGACCAGACGAACTTGCTCGCGCTGAACGCCACGATCGAGGCCGCGAGCGCGGGCGAAGCGGGAAAGGGCTTCGCCGTGGTCGCGCAAGAGGTGAAGGAGCTCGCCAAGCAGACCGCGGTGGCGACGCAGGAGATCGAGGAGCGCATCCGCTCGATCCAGTCGTCGACCCGCTCGGCCGTCGAGGCGATCGAGTCGATCGGCCACATCATCGACGAGATGCACGAGAACACGCGCACGATCGTGATCGCCGTCGAGGAGCAGACCAGCACCAGCGCGCAGATCGCCGCCAGCGTCGCCGACGCGGTGGAGCGCACCGAGGAGATCACGCGCGCGATCGCGGCCGCCGCCGAGGCGAGCAAGAGCTCCGCCCGCGGCAGCGAGGAGCTGAAGCGCGTGTCCGTCGAGATGTCGGAGCGCACCGCCGACGCCGTGCAGGGCTCGATCAGCGCGCGCGAGATCGTGCGCGACGTCGCCGCCGCCGCGCTCGAGAACCGCAAGGTCGCGAACGTGACCCTCGGCGCCGCGAACAAGGTCGCAAGCGAGGTCGAGAGACTGCGGGCGCTGGTCGCGGCCTTCCGCGTCTAGGCAGCTCACCTCGCTTTCGCAACGCCGTACGCCCGATTCCGACGGCCGAACCCCGACGCGCAACGACATGGAGTAGTCTGCCTTCCCACACAGGGGAGGGTCAGATGAAGCTGCGCAAGCTCGGCCGCACGGGGCTGAAGGTTTCGAATCTCTGTCTCGGGACGATGACGTTCGGGAACGCGCAGTGGGGTTGTGACGAGCCGACGTCGGCGCGGATCGTGGCGCGCTTTCTCGACGCGGGCGGGAACTTCGTCGACACCGCGGACGTGTACTCGACGGGTGTCTCGGAGGAGATCACCGGCCGTGCGATCCGCAACAAGCGCGGGCAGGTGATCCTGGCGACGAAGGTGGCGGGCCCGATGGGGCGCAGCGCCAACGACATGGGGCTGTCGCGGAAGCACATCCTCGACGCGGTCGAGGCGAGCTTGCGCCGGCTCGGCACCGACTACATCGACCTGTATCAGGTGCACGCGTACGACCCGACCACGCCGCTCGACGAGACACTTGGCGCGCTCGACGACTGCGTGCGCGCGGGCAAGGTGCGCTACACCGGCTGCTCGAACTTCTCCGCCTGGCAGCTGATGAAGGCCACCGCGCTGGCGCGCGAGCTCGGCACCGCGCGCTTCGACTGTCTGCAGCCGCAGTACTCGCTCGTGTGTCGCTACATCGAGCGCGAGCATCTGCCGCTGTGCGTCGAGGAGGGCATCGGCGTGATTCCCTGGAGCCCCCTCGGCGGGGGGCTGCTGACGGGCAAGGTCAGCAAGACCGGCGACGCGCCCGCGGGGTCGCGCGCCGCGGTCGACCCGATGAACCGCGAGCGCTTCAAGTCGCAGCGGAACCTCGCGGTGGCGGAGGCCGTGGTCGGCGTCGCGAAGTCGCTGGGCAAGACGGCGAGTCAGGTGGCGCTGGGCTGGTGCGCGTCGCAGAAGGGAGTCACTTCGCCGATCTTCGGCGCGCGCACGCTCGAGCAGCTCGAGGACAACCTCGGCGCGGCCGACCTCGTCCTGCCCGAGGAGGAGCGCAAGCGCCTGGACGATGCGTCGGCGCTGGAGCTGATCTACCCCTACGACTTCCACCAGCGCGTGCGCGCGATGATGGGGGCGCTCCAGCTCGACTGAGTCAGCGCAGCTCTTGCAACAGCGCGGCGGCGTCGAGGTCCCCGGGGAACGCGGCGGCCAGCGCCTCGGCCGCCTTGCGCGCGGCTTCGCGTTGGCCCGCGTCGCGCAGCATGGTCGCGCGCGCGAGCAACACGTTGCGGTTCGTGGGCCACTTCGCCGCGGCGCGCGCGAGCAGCTTCAACGCCTCGGGGGTGCGATCGAAGGAGTGCAGCGCGATCGCCAGCGTGTAGCTGTAGCGGGCGACATCCGGCTGGAGCGCGGCGGCGCGCTCCAGCGCGGCGATCGTGGCCGCGCGGTTCTTCAGGCGCGCCTGCGTGAGTCCCAGGGCGAACTCGACGTCCGCGTTCTCGGGCGCGCGCGCCCGCGCCTCCTCGAGCATGCGCAGCGCGTCCGCGTCGCGCTGCTGCGCGCGGTAGGCGTCGGCGGAGTTCACGTACGCGGGAACGAAACGCGGGTCCAGCTCGCGCGCGCTGGCGAACTCGGCCTGCGCCTCGTCGAAGCGCCCCTGGCGCGCGAAGTAGGTGCCGAGGTTCACGTGCGCCTCCGGCCGGTCCGCCGCGTAGCGCTGCGCCGCGACGTACTCCTCGCCGGCGCGCACGCGCGCGCCGCGCAGTGACTCGGGGACCTGCGCGTCCGGCAGCCCGGCGAGCGCGTTCGCGGCCGCGATGCGCACCGCGAGCAGCGGGTCGGCGAGGAGCGGCATGACCAGCTCCGTGCGCGGCGCGGACGGGAGCTCTCCGGCGACCTCCGCAGCCGCGAGGCGCACGAGCCCGCTCGCGTCCTTCGCGCCGCGCGCCGCCGCGTCGGGAACCGCGGGGTCGACCGAGCCCTCGAGCCACGCCAGCGCGGAGGCTCGGACGATCGCCGGCTGACGGGCGTCCTGCGCGAGCGCGGCGAGCAACGTCACCGCGCCGGGGCTTCGGATCTCGGCGCCGTGAAAGATCTCCGCGAAGGTCTGGAAGCCGCGCGCGTCGCGCCCGTACCACTTGCGCACGGCGGCCGCCGCCCACTTCGCGCCCCGCTCGCGGTGACACGACCCGCACGCGTTCGGCACGCCCAGGGACACCGACAGGTCCGGCCGCGGCACGCGCAGGCTGTGGTCGCGTCGCGGATCGACCTGCATGTAGGTGGTGGCCGGCATGTGACAGGCGGCGCACTCCGCGCCCTTCGACCCGGGCGCGTGGAAGTGGTGTGACTTCGCGTCGTACTTCTCCGGCGCGTGGCACTGCGCGCAGAGCGCGTTGCCGTCGGCGCGGAGCTTCCCGCCGTGCGGCTCGTGACAGTCGCTGCAGCTGACGCCCTTCGCGTACATCCGGCTCTGCAGGAACGAGCCCCAGTCGTACACCTCGTCGTGTTGCTGGCCGTCGACGTAGTACAGCGGCGGGACGAGAAGCGCCGGGCGGTAGTGATCGAGCAGCGGCGAGCCCGCGCGGTAGCCTTCGGCGACCTGCGCGCGGCGCGAGTGACACTGCGCGCAGACCTCGATCTCTTGCTCCGTGTCGCGGGGCGCGCTGCGCGCGGCGATGCCCGTCCCGGGATTCATCGCCCAGTGAACGCCGCGGCGCTCGCGCAGGGGCGCCGTGAGTCCGAGCGAGCCCTTACCTTCCGGCTGCGCGGCCCAGGCGACGTGCCGCGAGCCCGGTCCGTGACACGCCTCGCAGCCGACGCTGATCTCCGCGAAGCGCGTGTCGTACGCGCGCGCCGCCGCGTCGTAGCGCTTGCGCACGTCCGTCGAGTGACAGTCGGCGCACATGTGGTTCCAATTCTGCTGTCGCCCGGTCCAGTGCAGCTCGTCGCCGGGCAAGAGCTTTTCCTGCGGATAAAGGTCGAGCCAGCGCTTCGCATGCGCGTCCCAGGCCGTGGTGTAGGCCTGGAAGCGTCCGCCCGGCAGCTCGAGCAGATACTGCTGCAGCGGGTCGAGGCCGAAAGTGTATTTGACCGCGAAGTCCGCCGGCTTCGCGTCCGGACCGACGGCGCGCACGAAGTAGCGGCCGTCGCGCTCGCGCAGCGGCCCGCTCGCGGTCGCGGCGAGCACGCTGTGCGCGTCCGGGATCTCCATGGCCCGCGCGTGCTGCGACTCGCGCCAGGCCGTCGCCTCCGCCGCGTGACAGCTCGCACACGCCTCGCTGCCGACGAACTCGAGCGGTGCTGGTGGCGCGACGACGGGCGCGGGCGCCGCGGGCACGGCCGGCGACTCACTCCGCGAGCAAGCAACAGGCGCGAGCGCCGCCAGGAAGAACACGAGAGCTCGGGTCGCGGAATTCACGGGATCACGACGGGCGCGGCGCGCCGAGCAGGTAGCTCGCGTGCACGGGTAGCCTGCCGAGGCGAATTCTGCCGATCTGCCAGTCGTAGGCCTCGCTGGCGAACGGACTCACGAGCTCGCGCAGCTCCGGGTCACTGTAGATCCGCAGCCACGAGACGATTCCGTCGCACAGGATCACGAAGGGAATCAGGGGCACGACCCACGAGAAGAACAGCCACGAAGCGCGGAACGGGCGCCAGAACGGGACCGTGAGCAGCGCGACCAGCGGCGAGACGCAGAGACTCACCAGATGGAGCGGCTGGCGCGTGAGGACCTCGAACACCGCGATCGGCCGGCGCGCGCGAACCGCGCTCCCGAGAATCTCGCGCGCCTGTGCCGGGCGGAAGTGATGGAAGGCATTCCACAGGGTGCGCACACCCGCGAGCTCGTCCGGAACCCGCATCGCGTCGACGGACTTGGCCGAGTAACGGAGCGCCCCGGCGGACTCCGCGCAGGCGCGCGCCAGCGACTCGACGTTCGGGTAGAAGTCGGTCAGGGTCGCGTGCACCGGCAGCCCGCGCGCGCGCAGTCGGGCGACGACCTCCGGCATCGGTCCGGCGCCCCCGGAGCACAGGTCGACGATCTCGGTCTCCGCCGTCCGGCGCAGCAGCGCTTCGAGCGGCGGCACGAGATACTCGATCTGCCCCGAGCGAGCCGTGATCCAGGCGAGGTACGTCGTCGCGCCGTCGCGCAGGACGCGCGGGAACCAGGGCAGATCCTCGAGCTCGACGAGATGCCGGCGGCGCACCGGACGGCGGTGACCTATTCGCCGTCGACGAACGCGAGCCCGCAGCTCGCGCAGATGGCGGCGCCCTCGACCACCGGCTCCTGACAGGCGGGACAGCGGCTGGTGTCGAGCGCGGCGGGATCGAAGTCCTGGGGCAGATCGGGGAACAGCTCGAGCATGACCTCGCGGTCGATCTCGCGCGCGAGCTCGAGCTCGGTGAACGGGACGTACACCGCCCACTGCACGTCGGTGGCGCGGCGCTCGCCCACGGGAGTGACTCGATGCGGAACGCCCTCTTCCTCGAGTCGCGCCGAGAGCGCGTGCGTCCACTCGAACGTCGCGCTGCGCAAGAGCTGAAACTCGACCTCGAGCTCGCTCATGGGCCGCGCACCGCGCCGGGCTCGAGCAGACCGCGCCCGGGGACGAAGTTCGCCTCGAGCCGGATCCCATCGGGATCTTCGAACAACACCGAGTAGTAGCCCGGCGCCCAGACACCGTCCTCGGGCGCGTGCACGATCAGCGCGCCGTGCGCGACCAGGAAGCGGTGTATCTCGTCGACGTCCTCGCGCGAGCGCACGCGGAAGCATAGATGGTGCAAGCCGCTGCGCTCCTGACTGAACGCCTCGCCCGCGCGCTCCGGCGGCGCCGGGCGGATGCCGAGCGCCGTGCGGCCCCCGACGCAGTAGTAGTAGTCGGACCCGTCGACCACCGGCACGAGACCGAGATACGGAAGCAGCGCGCCGTAGAACGCGCGCGCCTTCGCGAAGTCGCGCACCGTCAGTATGACGTGCGCCATGCCGTTGATCTCCATCCGCGCAGTGTAGCAGGGGCCGACCTCGTGCTATGAAGCGAGCGATGGACGCGCCCCCGAACGGACTGGTCGATTTGCTGGCGCTCGAGGAGATCGAGCGCAACATCTTCCGCTCCGGGTCACTCGGCCCGCTGATGATGGCGAGCCTCGACCACGCGATCTGGTTCCACCGCGACGTGCGCGCGGACGACTGGCTGCTCTTACGCGCAGGAGAGTCCTATCGCCGCGGGCGCGCGCGAGTTCGCGCGCGGCACGATCTTCACGCGTGGCGGTGAGCTCGTGGCGTCCGTCGCGCAGGAGGGCCTGATGCGCCCGACCGGCCGGCCCGAGGACCGCTCGCTCTAGCGGACCGAACGGAAGCCGGCGGGCAGCGGGGCGCGGGCGATCGCGGCGTCACAGTACAGTGTCGCGTAGACGGAGCGCGCCGCGACGAAGGCGCTGTAGAAGAGCGCGTTCCGCTCCGGCGCCGCGCACTCCGGCGGCCGCTCGAGCGTGACCCGCGCGTGTTCGTACACCCCGTTCGCCTCGCGCACGAGCTCGACGCGCCCCGACCAGAACGCGATCGCCGCGCGGCCGTCGGCGGCGAAGTGGACGTCCTGCGCGAAATCGGCGGGCGCGCGCGGGCCGAGGTCGAGGCGCGCGAGCTCCGCGCCCGCGCGAGTCACTCGCAGCTCGACCCGGCCGTCCCGGTCCTCGACGAAGAAGCCGCGCCCGTCGCGATCGAAGGCGACGAACATCAGCTCGGGCGGGGCATCGCGGCGCTCGATCAGCGAGAGGTCGGCCGCGAGGTGGAATGCCGCGAACGAGACCTTCCCGGCCGGGGGGATCACGTCGGCGTTCAGCCACACCTCGCCGCTCTTCGGATCGACCGCGATGCTCTTCGGCGCGGTCAGCGCGCCGTCGCGCGCGTGCAGCGGCCTCTCGCGCAGCAGCGCGCCGTCGGGCGAGATCACCGCGACCGAGCCGTCTCCCGTCGTCGGCTTGCCTTCGCTACCGCCGCCGTAGCGCGTGACGTAGAGGTTTCCGTCGGGCCCGAGGGCGATCTCGTTCAGGCCCGTGCCGAGTGAGTCGAAGTGCTCGACGTCGCCCATGCCCGGGCGCACGCGGCCCATCTCCTCGAAGTAAGTCGTGTAGTAGATCCAGCCGTTCGGGTGCGCGAGCACGTCCCAGACCGAGGAGCGCGAGTCGGGCCCGGGGCGGCGCGCCAGCAGCGGCGGCAGGAAGCGCTCGCGCTCGATCTCGAAGCGCCCGATCAAGTGCGCGCTCGGCTCGAGCAGGTCCGCGGTCGGATCGCCGCCGTGGGCGCGCATGTCCGTCCAGAACGGCGAGAGCCCGAAGTAGATCACCCCGTTCCGTTCGTCGCCGAACCAGGACGAATAGCGTTCCGGCCCGCCGCCAAAGCCGAGCACCTCGCCGCGAAACAGCGCGGGGGTGTGCGACGCGCACGCGACACAGGCGACACATAGCGCGAGCAGCGAGAGGCTGTGGCAGACTCGCGCGATGCCGATCTTCGATGACGTCAACAACCAGATGAAGGACGCTCTGCGCGCGCAGCAGAAGCTCCGCCTGCAGGCGCTCCGCAACATTCGAGCCGCGTTCCTGCTGCGCCTGAAGGAAGACGGCTCGCAGACGCTGTCGGACGAGGAGTGCGTGCCGATCCTGCGCAGGCTCGAGAAACAGCGCAAGGAGAGCATCGAGGCGTTCGACGGCGCGGGCCGCACCGAGCAAGCCGCCGCGGAGCGCGCCGAGCTCGAGATCATCCTCGGCTTCCTCCCGAAGCAGGCCGACGAAGCGACCGTGCGCACGTGGGTCGAGAGCGCGATCGCAGAGAGCGGCGCGAAGTCGGCGAAGGATCTCGGCCGCGTGATGGGCGCGCTGATGAAGGCGCACAAGGGCGACGTCGACGGAAACGTGGCGCGGCGGATCGCGTCGGAGCTCCTGCCCGCCTGAGGCGAGTCACTTCTCCTCGGGCCGGCGCCGCCGCGCGCTGGCGCCGTAGCTCGTGAAGCGCTCGCGATCGCCGGGTCCGAGCGGGTCGCGCCCGGTGAGAAACAGCTCGAGGTGCGCGAGGTCGTCGAAGCCCCAGAAGATCTCGCCGTCGACGAGAAAGCTCGGCACCCCCCACACGCCGTCGCGCAGCGCGCCGTCCGTCGCATCCCGCAGAGCGGTCTTCGCGGCGTCCCGTGCCGCCGCGGCGAGCAGCGCGTCGGCGTCGATCCCCACCGCGCGCGCGATGCGCGCGACTTCCGCGGCGTCCGAGATGTCTCTCGACTCGCCCCAGACGGCGCGGAACAGGCCGTCGATCAATCGCCGGCGCGGCTCGCCGCGCGCCGCGGCGTGAGTCACGCGCAGCGAGAGCAGCGGATTGAACGGATGCGACGCGGGAGGCGCGATCGGCACCCCGAGGCGTCGCGCTTTGCGCGCGACGTCGAGCACCATCCAGCGCGCCTTCGGCGGAACCTCTGCGGGGCCGAGCTGCCCGTACGCGTTCAGCAGACCCGCAAACAGCACCGCTTCCGGCTCGACCTCGCGCCCGCAGCGCGCCGCGACGACACCGATCTGCGTCCAGGCCAGATAGGCGTTGTGCGAGATGTAGTCGAACAGGAACCGGACGGGCGCGCCAGCCACGCGCGGACCATAGCGAGATCGCCTAGACGCACCACTCGAGGATCAGGAGCTCGTCCGAGTCCGACGGTGCGGGCAGCAGACACACGATGTTCCGCAGCACGTCGGGGAACTGCCACTCCTCGGAGATTCCCGCGTAGAACGCCTCCGCGAGATCGTGCGTGAGCTGGCGCAGCGTGGCATGCGCCGGCTCGGTGTCGGCGTCGCGGAGCACGAGCTGCAGGTCGAGCTTGGGCTCGACCCCCAGACCGCCCTTGAACAGAGCGGTGTCCGCCGCGCGGAGCTGCGCGTCCGGTGCGATCTCGGACAGACAGGTGATCAGGCGCAGGAAGAGCGAGAACGGCGTGGTCTGCAAATCGTGCTGCACGACGCCGAGCACGCCGACCGGCTCCGAGTCGACCATGTGTCCGACGTAGTCGAGCCCGTCGACGTGCGGCAAGGGGTTGCCGGTGCTGCCAGACATCGACGCGACGTCGCGCGCAACGCAGCTGAATTCGAACGGCACAGTGTCGAACACCGAGACCGCGCCGTTCGCGAACAAGCGGTCGAGCAGCGCCGCGCGCGACGCCGGAACGTCCGCGCCGGGCGCGATCGTCTGGAACTTCTGCTCCTCCGGGTCGCAGCAGCTCTCGATCGCGGTGTATGCGTCGACGAACTCCTGGATCAACACCTCTGGGTTCTGCAGATAGTCGACGCACTCGCGCATCTGCGCCTCGAGGGACAGCGCCCGCGCGC
>DATFUE010000196.1:0-6060 GCA_035261165.1 Myxococcota bacterium | reverse complement strand
CCGAGCCGCACCTCCACACCGAGTTTCTCGAGCCGCTTCCGCGCTGCCGCGGAGAGACCCTCGGAGAAGGTGCCCAGGACTCGGCTGGCCATGTCGACGAGCACGATGCGGGAGGAGAGTGGGTCGATCCGGCGGAACTGGAACCGCAGAGTCGTGCGCACCAGCACCGCGATTGCGGCCGCCATCTCGACGCCCGTCGGGCCCGCGCCCACGAGCACGAACGTCAGCAGATCCTGATGCCGGGTCGGATCCTCCTCCGCCTCCGCCTGCTCGAACGCGCGCAGGATCTTGTTCCGGATCGCGACGGCGCCCGCCAGATCCTTCAGCCCGGGAGCAAATGCCTCGAACTCGTCGTGACCGAAATAGCTGTGCTGCCCGCCCGTAGCCAGAACCAGATAGTCGTAGTGGATCGGGGCGCGGGCGCGGTCGACCGAGTTGACCGACACACACTGCGCGTCCTTGTCGACGCCCACCACCTCGCCCATGATGACCGTCGTGTTCTTCTGTCCTCGGAGGATCTCGCGCAGCGGGGACCCGATCTGCCCTGGCGTGAGCACCGAGGTCGCGACCTGGTAGAGCAGAGGCTGGAACAGGTGGTGATTGGTGCGATCGATCAAGGTCACGTGCACCCGTGCGCGGCGCAGCGCTCGGGCCGCCGCGAGGCCCCCGAATCCTCCGCCGACGATGACGACGTGAGGAGTCACGTCTCGCCCGCCAGATCGGCGTAGACGATCCCCGTCAGATTGCCCTGGGCGCCGGCGAGAACCTTGGCGTTCGATCCGTCGAGATTCGCGCTGTAGACCGACCCGCCGAGGTCGGTGAAGAACATCCGGCGGCTGCGGAGATCGAGGGCGAGACCGATGCCTTCCATCAGGTGGGTGAAGAGGACCTGCGGCGCCGTCGAGCTCGCCGCGCGGGCCGCGATCGGCGCGCGGTTGACGGTATTCCCGCGCGGTGGATCGCCGCGGTCGGTCCAGTACAGCATGCCCTCCCCGAGATCGAGGTCGAGATCGATCGGCTCCGGCAGGTCGTCGAAGAGCACCTCGATGTCACTGCGGTTCGCTGCGCTGTCCCCTCGCGGCAGCTCGAGGCCGGCGCGCAGGATGCGACCCTGGCCGGCATTCTCCGCGCCCTTCTGGGTCCAGTAGAGCTTTCCATGCACCGGGTCGACCGCGATCCCCACGCACCAGTTCCGTTGGTCGCGGCGGTCGCTGGCTCCGCTTCCGGTCTGAACGAGTGTCTCGATCTGCGAGCCGTCGAGGCTCGCGCGCATCACGCGCATCCCCTCGCGATCCGACCAATACAGCTTGCCGCTCTCCTTCTCGAGCCTGAGCTGCTTCGGCGTGAACGTCGCTCCGTCGGGGACGATCGTCGTCAGATTGCGTCCGTCGAGGTCCGCGCGCACGATCGAGCCGTCGTTGGCCGACGGGTCGCCCATGTAGGTCCAGTAGAGGTGCCCGGCCTCGACGTCGACGTCGATCCCGTCGGGGAGCCGCTTCGGCCCCTCGACGATCGTCTTGCGATCGGAGCCGTCGGGATTCATCGCGAGCACCCGGCCACCGCTCGCATCGAGAAAGAACAACTTGGATGCCATGTTCGTCACTCCTTCATGCAACGCGGGGCGCGGGCCGGCGCTTCCCGAGGAAGGCCGCAAACGCCTCCGCCGCTTCTGCAGATCTCACTCGCTCCGCGAACTCCTCGTTCTCCGATCGCACCGCCTGCTCGAGCTGCTCGCGCAGAGCGCGCCTCATGAGTCGCTTGCAGGCCCGCAGCGCAAGGGCCGGCTTCTCGGCCAGGCTCTGGGCCGCCTCGCCAGCGACGGCGAGAAGGCTCGGATCAGGAACTACCTTCGTGACCAGTCCGAGCTGCACCGCGCGCAGCGCATCGAAGGGTCGTCCCAGGAGGATCAGCTCGGCCGCGCGGGCGTATCCAAACCGCAGCGGAAGCAAGTAACTGCTCCCGAACTCGGGGACGAGTGCCAGGTCGACGAACGGGAGTTGAAACTTCGCGCTTCCCCCGGCGTACACGAAGTCGCAGTGAGCGAGCATCGTGGTGCCGCCCCCGATGGCCGCACCGTGCACGGCTGCGACCAATGGCTTGTCGAAGCGAATCAGCGCATCGATCAATCGGGCCTGGGGGCTCGGACCTGGCCCCGGAGGGTTCTTGATGAAGTCCTCCAGGTCGTTGCCGGCGCAGAACGAGTCACCGGCGCCGTGCCAGAGGACGACGCGTGTCAGGTCGTCTCCTGCGGCGCCATCGAGCAGGTCGGCCATGGTGACGTACATGCTCGATGTCATCGCGTTCTTCTTCTCCGGACGATTCAGCCGGACGTCCAGGATGCTTCCCAAGCGCTCTACGACGATGTCACTCATGACTGTCCCCTCACTTCGGAACCGCGCCGCTCGCGCGCAGGGCATCGACTTCGCTCGCCTCGAAGCCGAGCTCCTCGAGAATCTCCTCGCTGTGCTCGCCCAGGGCTGGAGCGCGCCTCGCCGGCACCTTCGAGATGCCCTGCACCTGAATCGGACTGCTGACCGTCGACGTCAGGCGGACGCCGGCGCCCTCGAGCGGAACGACGATGTCGTTCGCCTGCAGCTGTGGATCGCTGATCACCTCTTGCGGCCCCCGCACCGCGCCGAACGTGACGTGGGCGCGGCTGAAGACTTCGTACCAGTGCGCCATGGGCTGCGCGCCAAAGACTTCGTCGAGGATGGCAGTCAGCTGCGGCATGTTCGCCGTGAGCTTGGCGGGATCGGAGAAGCGCGGATCCGTCAGGAGATCCGGGCGACCGATGGCCTGGGTCACCGGGCCGAGCTTGTCCGGCGTGACGATGAGCACGAACCAGGTGCCGTCGGACGCCCGATACACGTTCAGCGCCGCATTCGCGGGATTCCTCCGGTCGTGCAGATCGTAGAATGTCGCCCCGCACAGCGCGGCCTGGATCGAGACACTCGCGGACCAGACACCCTCGGCCAGCAGCGAGGTCGTGACGTACGACCCCTTGCCGGTGCGCTCGCGGCGATACAGCGCGGTGACGATCGCCGAGTACAGGCCGACCGCGGTCGCATTGTCACCGCTGCCCGCAACCGGCCAGGTCGGGGGCGCGCCGGCATCGCGCGTCATCGACAGCAGGCCGCTGCGCGCCCAGTAAGACGTGATGTCGAAGCCTGGAAGGCCGGCGTCCGGCCCCTTCTCGCCGAAGCCCGTGACATCCGCATAGATCAAGCGCGCGTTCCACTGCGCCACGTCGTCGTACTCGAGCTTGAGCCGCGCGCGCGCGGGATGCGGTGTATTGACGATCAGCACGTCGGCCCATCGGACGAGTCTCTCGAGGACGGGCCGAGCGCTCGGAGACTTCAGATCGAGCGTCATGCCGCGCTTGTTGCGGTTGGCCAGGTGCCAGGGATAGGCGTCCTTCGCCCGCGGCTGCGGGGGGATCTCGTGACCATGTCTCCAAAGGTCCCCCCCCGGCGGCTCCACTTTGATCACGTCGGCGCCGAAGTCGGACAGGATCACCGCGGCGCTGGGACCCGCGATGAAGCTCGCCAGGTCGATCACCTTCAAGCCCGAGAACACAGAATCCGTCGTCGTCCTTGCCATCTCCATAACCTCCTTCATCGCCCTTCGAACTTGGGAACACGCTTCTCGAGGAACGCCGAGGTCCCTTCCTGCTTGTCGTGAGTCGCGGCACACAGCGCGAACAGGGACGACTCCAGGGCGAGACCTTCCGTCTGACTCCCTTCGAGTCCCTTGTTCACGGCTTCGATCGCGAATCGGATCGCGAGCGGCGCGTTGGCGGTGATCCGCTCGAGGATCGCTTCCGCGCGCGCGATCAGCTGCGCTCCGGGAACGACCTCGTCCACGAGCCCGATCCGGTAGGCCTCCAGAGCGCTGATCGGCTCGCCAGACAGGATCAGCCGGAGCGCGGCGCCCCGTCCGACGAGCCGGGGCATGCGCTGCGTGCCGCCGAAGCCTGGAATCACTCCGAGCTTCACCTCCGGTTGGCCGAACCGCGCGTTCTCGGCGGCGATCCGGATCGTGCAGGCCATCGCGGTCTCACAGCCGCCGCCCAGGGCGAACCCGTTGACCGCGGCGATCGCCGGCTTGCCCAGGTGCTCGATCGCATCGAGCACGGCCTGTCCGTTCCGCGTGAGCTCGGCCGCCGCCACCGCATCCGCCCCGGCGATCTCGCGGATGTCCGCGCCGGCGATGAACGCCTTGTCGCCGGCCCCGGTGAGGATCGCCCCGCGAACCGAGGCGTCGCGGCGGATGTCCTCGAACACCTCGCGGAGCTCGGCGAGTGTCTTGTGATCGAGGGCGTTCAGCACCTTCGGCCGGTTCACAGTCACGTGGGCGACGCCGGCGCGTGTCTCGTAGAGTAGGTTCTGCAGCTCCATGGCGACCTCCTTACACGAACGCGCTGAGGCCGGAGATAGCGCGTCCGACGATCAGAGTGTTCATCTCGCGCGTGCCCTCGTACGAGTAGATCGCCTCGGAGTCGGCGACGAAGCGCCCGACGTGGTGGTCGAGCAGGATTCCGTTCGCGCCCATCAGCTCGCGCGCATAGCCCACGCTCTCGCGCATGCGCACGGTGCAGAAGGCCTTGGCGAGCGACGCGTACTCGTCCTTGAGCTTGCCCTCGTCCTGCAGCGTGGAGAGCCGGACCATCATGCACAGCGACGCCGTGATGTTGCCGAGCATCTTCACCAGCAGGTCCTGGATGAGCTGGAACGACCCGATCGGCTTGCCGAACTGCTCGCGCGTCTGCGCATAGCGGAGCGCGTGCTCGTACGCACCCATCATGCAGCCGACCGCCTCCCACCCGACGAAGGCGCGCGTCATGCGCAGCACGCGCGCGGTGTCTCGGAACGACGTGTCCATCTGCAAGCGATCGGCTTCCGGCACGCGGCAGTTCTCGAGCGTGATCAGCGCGTTCTGGACGACGCGCAGCGCCATCTTGTGCTCGATCTTCTCCGCCTTGAACCCCGGTGACTTGTTCTCGACGATGAAGCCCTTCACCTGGTTGTCGCCGAGGTCGCGCGCCCAGATGATCGTGAGGTCACCCCAGGTCGCGTTGCCGATCCACTTCTTCTGGCCGTTCAGGATCCAGGCGTCGCCGTCGCGCCGCGCGGTCGTGGTGAGTCCGCGCGCGGTGCCCGAGCCCACGTCCGGCTCGGTGAGGCCGAACGACCCGACCTTCTCGAGCCGGGCCATCGGCGGGAGCCAGCGCAGCTTCTGCTCTTCGGAGCCGCACAGGTAGATGGAGCCCATCGCGAGCCCGCTGTGGACCCCGAAGAAGGTGGCCACGGAGCAGTCGACGCGCGCGATCTCCATCGCGACGAATCCCGCGAAGAGAGTGCTGTGACCCGGGCAGCCGTACCCCTCGAATCCGGAGCCCACGATCCCGAGCTCGCGGATGCCGGACACCAGGTCGAACGGGAAGGAGTCGGCGGCCCAGTACTCGTTGATGATCGGCGCGACCTTCGCCTCCATGAACTCCCGCACCTGCCGGAGCTTCTGCTGCTCCGAGTCGCTCAGGATCTCCTTGAGTCGGTAGAAGTCTCCGTCGGGGGCCGGCAGCGCGCGCGCTGCGCCCTTCGTCTTCGCATCGGTGCTCATCGCGTTCCTCCCGCGGCCGGCTTGGCCGCTCGCAATGCGAGGAGTCCCAAGAGGACTTCGTCGCGTTCTCGATCCAGCTGCTCGATGGAGCGGCCGGTGACTTCCTGCGCAACTCCGGCAATCACTCTCTCCTCGAGCTCGGGCGCGATGTGCTCCATGCGCCCGAGATCCTTCCACCAGACTTCCATCGCGGGCCCGAGGTGATCGAGGAGATGGCGGATCCCGCCGTCGCCTCCGCCGAGGTGGAACAGGAGATTGGGCCCCATCACACCCCAGCGCAGGCCGGGTCCCCAACACACTGCGGCGTCGGCGTCGGAGACATCGAGCACCTCCTGCTCGATCAGGTGGAGGACCTCGCGGTACAGCGCGGCCTGCAGCCGATTCGCGACGTGACCCACGACCTCCTTGCGCACGTGGATCGCCTTCTTGCCGATCGACTCG
>DATFUE010000195.1:0-4273 GCA_035261165.1 Myxococcota bacterium | reverse complement strand
GGCGTCTTGGCGCGCACGCGCACGCTCTTCAGCACCTGCGGCGCGTGCTGCATGACGCGCGCGAGCTCCGAGAGCGGCCGCTCCTCGCGGCGCATCAGCGCCAGCACCTGCAGCGCGGTGAGCATGCCGTCGCCCGTCGTGTTGTGGTCGAGAAACACGACGTGACCCGACTGCTCGCCGCCGAGGTTGATCTTCTCGCGCAGCATCGCCTCGACCACGTAGCGATCGCCGACGTCGGCGCGCACCAGCCGGAGGGCGGCGCCGCGCAGCGCGCGCTCCAGGCCGAGGTTGCTCATCACCGTGCCGACGACGCCGTCCGAAGTGAGTGCGCCGCGGCGCTTCATGTCGAGCGCGCACATCGCCAGGATCTGATCGCCGTCGACCACGTCGCCGCGCTCGTCCACCAGAATCACGCGGTCCGCGTCGCCGTCGACGGCGACGCCGATGTCCGCGCGGTACTGGCGCGCTACCGAGGCGACGTGCTCGGGGTGAGTCGCGCCGCAGCTCTCGTTGATGTTCGTGCCGTTCGGGCGATTGCCGACGGCGACGACCTCGGCGCCGAGCTCTTCGAGCACCGTGGGCGCCACCTTGTACGCCGCGCCGTTCGCGCAGTCGATCGCGATGCGCAGCCCCTCGAGGGTCGACTGTCGCGGGAAGCTCTTCTTGAGGAATACGATGTAACGGCCCGAAGCGTCGTCGATTCGCCGCGCTCGCCCGAGGTCCGCCCCGAGCGCGCGGGCGCGCTCGAGCTCGGGTGAGCCCATGAGCTGCTCGATGCGCGCCTCGGCTTCGTCGGGGAGCTTCCAGCCCTCGCGCGAGAAGAACTTCACGCCGTTGTCCTCGAAGGCGTTGTGCGAGGCGGAGATCATCGCCCCCGCGTCGCAGCGCATGTCGACGGTGAGAAACGCCAGGCCCGGGGTCGGGATCGGCCCGACCTGCAGCACGTCGACGCCCATCGAGCACAGGCCCGCCGCGAGCGCGTCCTCGAGCATGTAGCCCGACAGACGCGTGTCCTTCCCGATCAACACGCGCGGCTTGTGCGCCCCGTGGGGGCCGAGCCGGAACACGAGCGCCAGGGCGCGCCCGAGCTGCATCATGACTTCACCGGTCATGGGGTGGACGTTCGCGCGCCCGCGAATCCCGTCCGTCCCGAAGAGCTTTCTCGGATCGCCCATCCCAGTCCCCGTCCCCGTCCGGTGATCGCGTGGGCACCCTACCCACGCTCCCGATGATCGCGTGGGCACCCTACCCACGCTCCCGATGATCGCGTGGGCACCCTACCCACCCGTCCTATTGTCGCGTGGGCACCCTACCCACGCTCCCTCCCGATGATCGCGTGGGCACCCTACCCACGCTCCGTTACTCGCCCGCGGATCGCCCCACGGGCTCGATCTCCACACTCACTCGGATCGGCCCGGCGTCAGGATCCTTGCGCCAGACGTGCGGATAGCCCAGCGCGACCGAGCTCTCCAGCACCGAGGTCTCCCGGAGGCGCGCGAGCTCGATGCGATCGGTCACGACCTCGCGGATGTTGCGCACCGAGCTCTTCGCCCCGGCGATCGCGATCTCCTTCGGGTCGAGCGAGACGCGAATCAGACGGAAGCCCGGCGGCAGGTCGCCCGCCAGATCGGCGCGCACGGGGACGGTCTTGCTCACCACCGTCTCGAGCGTGTACACGAGCGTCGAGGGCGAACGGGCCGCGATGCGCGCGCCGCGCGGCACGGCCAGCTCCTCGCGATTCACCGAGAGCCGCGCCTCGCCCGGCTTCGCGCCCTCGAGCGACACCGTGTAGTGTTGCAAGGTCTTCACCGCCTGGCGCAGCGCGGCGCGGCTGCCCACGAGGCGCAAGTTGATCTCGTGCGCGGACTCCTCGACCACCACGAGACTCTCGGGGACTTTCTCGACGGCGATCGGCACGTCGAGGCTCTGCTCGACGTCGGTGACGCCCTGCGCCGCGGCCCAGAGCACGCAGGCGATCAGGATCGAGACGACCTTGTAGAGCAGGTTGTCGAAGATGCGCATCGGCTACTGGACCTCGGCGACGCGCGAGTCCTTCACGCCGTCCTCCGCCGCGCCTTCCGGGTCGCGGCCGCCGCCGCCGGAGAGCTCGAGCAGCGCCTCGCGCAGGTGCGGACCGTCGAGGTCCTCGCGGATCTCGCCGCCCACGACCAGCGAGATCTTGCCGGTCTCCTCGGACACCACCACGACCAGCGCGTCGGTCTCCTCGGTGACTCCGACCGCCGCGCGATGCCGCGTGCCGAGGGCGCTGCTGAGCGTGGCGCGCATCGCCAGCGGGAGGATGCAGCCCGCCGTGGCGATGCGGTCGCGGCGCACGACGACCGCGCCGTCGTGTAGCGGCGAGTACGGCAGGAAGATCGAGATCAGGAGATCGCGGGTGAGCTCCGCATCGAGCGCAGTACCCTGCTCGACGAACTCGTCGAGGTGGACCTCGCGCTCGATCGCCACCAGCGCGCCCACGCGCCGCTGCGCGAGCGCCTGACACGCGCGCACGATCTCCTCGATCGTGTGCGCCTCCTGCGTGCGCGTCGAGCCGAAGACCCCCCGGCCGACGCGAGTCAGTGCGCGGCGGATGTCGGACTGGAAGATCACGATCAAGATGAGCAACCCAGACGAGAGGAAGTTGTCGAGCAGGAAGCTCATGGTCGCTAGCTCGAGCAGGCTCGCGAGCCGCCAGGCCAACACCAGAATGAGCAAGCCGAGCGCCATCTGCGCGGCGCGCGTGCCCTTGATGCGCATCAAGAGCCAGTACACGACCCAGGCGACCGCGAGGATGTCGATCGTGTCGCGCAGCGGCTGGTAGTTCTCGGCGAAGGTCTGCCAGCGGTCGAGCAGCCAGGCGTAGACCACCGGGATCACGAGTGAGTCGTCCCGCGGGCGTCTCGGATCGCCGCCGCGACGTCCACCGCCTGGCGCGCCGCCGCGACGTCGTGCATGCGCAGCGCCCGCGCCCCCGCGAGCACACAGGCCGTCGCCGCCGCGAGCGTGCCGGGCAGCCGCGACTCGGCGGGCGCACTCGTGAGCGCAGCGAGAAAGCTCTTGCGCGACGGGCCGACCAGCACGGGGAACCCGAGCGCGACGATCTCCGCGAGGCGCGCGATCAGCGGCACGCTGTGCTCGCGCGGCCGTTTGCCGAAGCCGATCCCCGGGTCGAGCCAGATGCGCTCGCGCGGCACGCCCGCAGCTTCGGCCTGGGCGGCCTCGGCGAGCAGCTCGCGCCCGACGTCCTGTACCACGTCGCCGTAGGCCGGCGCGCGCTGCATCGTCGCCGGCTCGCCGCGCATGTGATTGATGACGAGCGTCGCGCTGTGCGCGGCGCAGACGCCCGCGAGCGCCGGATCGCGCAGGCCGGCGACCGCGTTCACGATGCGCGCGCCCCGAGCCAGCGCCGCGTCGGCGACCTCGGCGCGCCGCGTGTCGATCGAGATCGGCAGCGCGCAGTGCTTCGCCAGCGCCTCGATCACCGGCAGCACGCGCGCCATCTCCTCTGCGGCCGTCACCGGCTGCGAGCCGGGACGGGTCGACTCACCGCCGACGTCGAGCCAGTCCGCGCCTTCCGCCGCCAGCTCGAGCGCGTGCGCGAGCGCGGACTCCGGGCTGGCGTGGCGCCCGCCGTCGAAGAACGAGTCGGGAGTCACGTTCACGATCCCCACGACGAGCACCGAGCGATGATCGCGCGGGCGCCCTGCCCACGCTGCGGCCCCGGCGCTCGCCGCGCCGGGAGTCCGCGCGCGCGTGTCCGGCCGCGGGGCCGACATGCGCTCAGCCCGGAACCGGCTCGGGGTCGGGAACGGGTTTGTCGCCGAAGCGGCGCCGCGGCCCCTCGGGTTCGGTCGCCGCGCGCGCCGGCACGCCGGGCGCGCCGCGCGCCGGCTCCGGCAGCGCGGGCAGCTCGCGGCCGTCCAGGAGCAGGCGCAGGTCACTCTCCTCGAGTGTCTCTCGCTCGAGCAGCGAGTGCGCGACCTTGTCGAGCACGTCGCGGCGCTCGATCAGGATCTGCTTCGCGCGCGCATAGCGCTCCGTCAGGATCGAGTACACCTCGTCGTCGATCTGTCGCGCCTTCTCCTGGCTGTGCTTCGGCGCGGCGCCGAACTCGCGCCCGATGAACACCGGATTGTGGTCGTCGGCGAGCGTCACCGGCCCGAGCTTCTCGCTCATGCCGTAGCTGCAGACCATGTCGCGCGCGATCTTGGTCGCCTTCTCGAGGTCGTTCGCCGCGCCGGTCGAGAAGTGCTCGAAGACGAGCTCCTCCGCC
>DATFUE010000194.1:0-3074 GCA_035261165.1 Myxococcota bacterium | reverse complement strand
TGCCGCGTTCGCGCTCGCGACCGAGCTCGGCCGGCGCGCGGTCTCGCTCACCGTGCTGTGTCGCGAAGCGGTTTCGGAGTCGCCCCCCGGTGTGACCGTGCAGCGGCTGGGCGGGCCGAAGTTCTGGCAGCCGCTGCGCGTGCAGGCGTTCTCGCGCCGCGCGGCGCTTTCCGCGGAGGCGGGCGGGTTCGACGTCGTCCAGGCCTTCTCGCGCACGCGTCACCAAACGGTGTACCGGGCGGGCGGCGGGAGTCATGCCGCCTACATGGAGCGGGTCTACGCGCACCCTGCCCTGCACCGCCTCTCGCCGCGGCACGCGGTGCTGCTGGGGATCGAGGCGGCGGTCTTCGCCGACCCGAGTCAGATCGTGCTCTGCAACTCGCGTTTCGTGGCGCACGAGATCGCCCGCCGTCACGGCGTTCCCGCCGCGCGCCTCGCGGTGATCTACAACGGCGTGGACCTGGAGCGCTTCCACCCGCGACTCCGCGAGGGGGCCGCGCTCGCGCTGCGCGCGGAGCTCGGCCTCGACGGGCCGGTCGCGCTCTTCGCAGGCAGCGGCTTCGCGCGCAAGGGGCTCGACCGGGCGATCGCCGGCTTCGCGCGCTCCGGCGTGAAGGGCAGCTTGCTCGTGGCGGGTGCGGGCGACGCCGCGGCCTTCCGCGCGCAGGCCGAGTCACTCGGCATCGGGCCACGGGTGCGTTTCCTCGGCTTGCGCGCCGACCTGCCCGCGCTGTGCGCGGCCGCCGATCTGTTCGTGCTGCCGACGCGCTACGACCCCTTCGCGAACGCGTGTCTCGAGGCGATGGCCGCCGGCGCCCCAGTCGCGACGACGCTCGACAACGGGGCGGCCGAGCTGATCGAGCCGGGCGCGAGCGGCTTTCTCTGCGCGGACGACTTCGCGCCGGCGTTTCGCGCGCTCGAAGACCCCGGGCGACTGCGCGAGATGGGCGCGGCGGCGCGGCGGACGGCCGAACGCTTCACCTGGGGCGCGCACGCGGACGCGGTGCTCGCGCTCTGGGGCCGGCCGCGGCGTTGAGCGCCGACTCGCTCGCTCGGCTCTCCGCCGAGCTCCGCGCGGGGGCGACACCGCCAGGTGTCGACGTCATCAAGCGCAATCGCGCGCGCGTGATCGCGCGCGCCGGCGACGCGCTGCTGAAGGTCTACCTCGAGCGCCCCGAGACCGCCGCGCGCGAAGCTCGCGCGCTCGCGCGAGCGCACGAGAGGGGCATCTCCGTCCCCGACCTGCTCCACAGCGGCGCCGACTGGACGGCCACGCGCTGGCAGGACGCGGCGCGGCCCGCGGCGCGCGCCGACCTCGCGCTCTTGCTGCGCGCGCTCGACGACGCCCACGGGCGCGGCATGCTGCACGGCGACCTCCACCTGGAAAACCTGCTCGTGCGCGACGGCGCGGTGATCTTCCTCGACCTGCAACGCGCGCGTTTTCTGCCCTGGATCCCCGCTCTGCTCCGGCGCCGCGAGCTCGGCTTCCTCGCGTACTCGCTGCGCGAGCCGCTGCCCGCGGAGCTCGCGCACGCGCGCTTCTGGCGCGACCGCCGCGCATGGAGTCACTGGCGGAGCCGCACGCGCCGCTGCCTGCGCGAGAGCGGGAGCTTCCGCGGGTTCGAGCATGCGGGCGAGGCCGGCTTCCGCCGGCGCGACGTCGACGCGGAGCAAGTCGGCACCGCACTCGAGTCGCTTCGCGACGTGACTCCTCTCAAGGCGAGCCGCGGCGGCGAGCTCTACCGCACCGGATCCTGGGTGGTGAAGCACTTCGCGAGCGAGGCCGGGGCGCGGCGCGCGTGGCTCGGCGGGAACGGACTCGAGGCGCGCGGCGTCGCCACCTGCACGCCGCTCGCCTGGGCCGGCCACTGGCTGGTCATGGCGGACGGCGGCGCGACGCTCTCGGACTGGGTCGATGGCGAGTTCACCAAGAGCACCGAGTTCGAACGCGACGAGCTGGCGCGGGCACTCGGCTCGCTGCTCGCCCGCCTCCACCGCCGCGGCATCTATCACGCCGACCTCAAGACAAACAACGTCGTGTGGCGCCCGGGCGAGGAGCCGCGCCTGCTCGACTACGGCCGCGTGCGCTTCGGCGCGCGCGTGAGTCGCCGGCGGCGCGTGAAGAACCTCGCGCAGCTGAACGCGGCGCTGCCCGACCTCGTGCCCGCGCGGCCGCGCGAGCTCGCGCTGGCGAGCTATCTCGCCGAGAGCGAGACGGGCGACGAGCCCGCGGCGCTGCGCCGAGACGTCATCGCGGCGAGCGTGCGTCGTGCGCACCGCTGGCATGGATGCTGACCCAGCAGTAGTACGAGCTGCCCAGCGAGCCGCTCTGCCCGGCGCGGAACTCGAGCGAGGGCGCGGCCGGGGCGCTCTTCACGATGGCCTCGAAGGCCGAGATCTTCTTCGGCAGATCGTCGCGGTTGGGGCTGTGGAAGATCACGTCCACCCGCGGCCGGATGTGCAGCACGTTCATCACGAGCGTGACCAGCCTGAACAGCTTCTCGGGACCTTCCATGCTCTCGACCGAGAAGTACGGGATGTCGATGCTGGTCAGATCAAAGTTGTATTCGACGCGCATTTCTGATTCCTCCGAGTGACTGGGCTCTAGAATGGGGCCAGGTGACAGGCCGAGAAGTGACTCGGCGCGACCTCGCGCAGCGCCGGCCGTTCGACCGAGCAGCGCTCGATCGCCTTGGGACAGCGCGGGTGGAACGGGCATCCGGACGGCGGCTCGATCGGGCTGGGCACGTCGCCCGCGAGCACGATGCGCCCCCGGGCCCGGCCCGGCTCGGGTACGGGCACCGCGGACAACAGCGCGTCGGTGTAGGGGTGCTGAGGGCGCTCGTAGAGCCGATCCGCCGGCGCGCGCTCAACGATGCGCCCGAGATACATGACCGCGACGCGGCGCGACAAGTGGCGCACGACGCGCAGATCGTGCGAGATGAACAGATACGCGAGCTCGAAGCGGCGCTGCAGCTCGAGCAGGAGATTCAGGATCTGCGCCTGGATCGACACGTCGAGCGACGACACCGGCTCGTCGGCAACCACCAGCCTCGGCTCGAGCGCCAATGCCC
>DATFUE010000193.1:0-4405 GCA_035261165.1 Myxococcota bacterium | reverse complement strand
ATCGCGCGCGTGACTCCGACGGTCGGCATCCCGCTCTGCGTGGACGAGCAGGGACGCTGGAAGCGCGGGCGAACGTATCACTACACAGACGCCGCGTACGCGCGCGCGGTCGAACGCGCAGGCGGCACCGCCATCTACTTGCCGCTCATTGCGGACGCGTCGGAGCTCGTGGACCGGAGCGACGCGCTGCTCGTGCCGGGCGGCGACGATCTTCCGCCGCCGCGCCCCTACCCGGCGCGCGTGCGCTTCGAGCCGGTGCCCGCGGCGCAGCTCGCCTTCGACCGCGCGCTCGTCGCAACCGCCCTCGCCCGCGGCATTCCGGTGCTCGGTATCTGCTACGGCATGCAGCTCCTGGCGCTCGAGCTGGGCGGCGGGCTCCACTACGACCTCCCGACCGACGTCGCCGGCGCAGCCGCGCACCAGCTCGGCGAAGAGCGACATCGCGTGCGGCTCGAGCGCGGCTCCCGGCTGGCCGAGATCTCGGGTCGCGAGGAGCTCAGTGTCTCGAGTCGCCATCACCAAGCGGTGTCGGACCCGGGTCGCGAGCTGCGCGTGTCGGCGCGTTCGGACGACGGCGTGATCGAGGCCGTCGAGCGCCCGGGGCGCGGGTTCTGCATCGGGGTGCAGTGGCACCCGGAGAGTCAGGGCGACGCGGAGAGCGAGGCGCTCTTCCGGGCCTTCGTCGCCGCGGCAAAGCCCGGCCGCAGCCGCAACAGCAGGCGCGCGGCGAAGAGCGCCGCGAGGATCCCCGAGTAGATCAGCGGTTCGCGCACGTCCTTCTTCACCAGCCACAGGAAGTGCAGGCAGCCCGCGACCGCCGCGACGTACACCAACCGGTGGAGCTGCACCCAGCGCTTGCCCAGGCGCCGGATCCAGGCACGCGTCGACGTGATCGCGAGGGGCACGAGACACAGGAACGCGGCGAAGCCCACCGTGATGTACGGGCGCTTCAGCACGTCCTCCACCAGCGTGTCCCAGGCACCCCAGAGGTCGAGCAGCGCGTACGTCAGCAGATGCAGCGTGGCGTAGCTGAACGCGAGCAGGCCCAAGGTGCGCCGATACGGCGCCAGCGCCGCAAGGCCGAAGAGGCTGCGCAGCGGCGTGACGGCCAGAGTCGCGAGCAACAGCCGCAGGGCCCAGATGCCCGTCTGGTGGGTCACGTCCTTGATCGGCTCCGCTTCGAGCTCGCCGCGCCAAGCGCGCAGCGCGAGCCAGGCGAGCGGCAGCAAGCCTGCCGCAATCACGGCCGCGTGCAGCGCGCGCCGGCGCAAAGCTAGAAGTTCACCGCGAGGTCCATGCCCGAGTAGAGCGCGGCGACCTGATCCCCGTAGCCGTTGAACATCAGTGTCTTGCGCTTCGAGAAGTCGCCGATCCGGCGCTCGCGCTTCTGGGTCCAGCGCGGGTGGTCGACCTCGGGATTCACGTTCGCGTAGAAGCCGTACTCGCGCGGCGCCGCCTGGTTCCACGTCGTCGCCGGCGGTGTCTCCTGCAGCCGGATCTTCACGATCGATTTGATGCCCTTGAAGCCGTACTTCCACGGCACGACCAGGCGCAGCGGCGCGCCGTTCTGATTCGGCAAGTCGCGGCCGTACATGCCGGTCGCGAGCAGAGTGAGTGGGTGCATCGCCTCGTCGATGCGCAGGCCCTCGACGTAGGGCCAGTCGAGCACGTCGCGCCTCTGCCCGGGCATCTGCTCCGGGCGCAGCACCGTCGTGAAGGCGACATACCTGGCGCGCGACGTCGGCTCGAAGCGCGCGAGCACCTCGGCCAGCGGCACGCCGCGCCACGGGATCACCATCGACCAGGCCTCGACGCAGCGCATGCGGTAGATCCGCTCCTGCTCTGCCCGTGGCTGGACGAGGTCCTCGAGCGCGACCGAGCCGGGCTTCGCGACCTCGCCCTCGATCGCGACGGACCACGGCTTGGGCACGAACGCGCCGGAGTCGTTCTTCGGGTCTTCCTTGTCGCTGCCGAACTCGTAGAAGTTGTTGTAGCTCGACGCCTTCTCGAACGGCGTCTGCTCTTCGTCGGTGCGGAAGCCGCCAGGCGAACTGACTCCGCGCGCGGCCCCCGGCTGGCTGGCCTCTTCCGCCCGGCTGCAGCCGGGAAGCAACACCGCCCCGGCGGCGAGACCCGCGCCGATCATGAGCTCGCGGCGGTGCAGGTAGAACGCGGGATCCGTGACCTCGCGCTCGTCGGACTCCAGGAAGCGGTTGCGGCGGATCAACACGGGGGGCTCCTTGTTCGTCTCTTCGACGCCCCAGCCGGTGCGAAGCTACTGTCCCCGCGGATGTCGAGAAAGCCGCGCGAGGGCACCCAAAGGCAACGGGGGCGGCGACTTGCGTCGCCGCCCCCGTTTTTCGATCTTGCGAACCTACGAGCTCCTGCGAGCTCCGATCCTCAGGCCTTGCGGCTGCGAAGAGCCACAGCGCCGAGGCCGAGCAGCACGAGCACGAACGCACTCGGCTCAGGAACTCCGTGGAACGTGTACCACGAAGCCGGCCCGCCCGTGGCCGCGACAATCGCAGACACTGCAAGCCCGGTGCTGTCGAGAGTGCCTGAGGGGCCGCTGAACACGAAGTTCATCGGGCCCAAGCTGAGCGGATTCAGCGCGGTCACGCCCTGCGCCGCCACGAACGCCTGGTACACGGAGATCGGATATACGACGCCCTCGGTGATGCCGATGAGGCCGCAGATCGCGCCCGTGCAACCGAACGTGCCGGCCGTCGAGGTCCCGGTGTCGGTGTTCCACAGGAGCGACGTCCCCGTGAGCGTGCCAGTGCCACCCGTGAGGGTGACCGTCGTGGCGGAGATGAACGTCCCGTAGGCCCCGAGGTTCGTGACCCCGTTGATGACCAGCGTTCCGCCGAGGAGTGACACGTCGCCCGCCTGCCCAGTGAGCCCATCGCCGTTGGTGTCCGGATTGATGGTGAGCGAGCTACCCGGGCTGAACGGAGTCGTGAAGTAGCCAGGCGGCGGTGCGAGCGAGCTGCCCGTCTGCAGCGTGCTGCCCGCGAGATTGAACGTGATGGGTGCCGCGTGGCTCACCGTGCCGAAGGCCAGCACGGCTGCAAGCGCGACAACCGTTCCCAGGATGCGGTTCATTATCTTCTTCCCTCCCATGATGTCGCGTGGTTGCTAGCGACCCCGCGACTCGTCATCCGCAGTGAGCCCCGCGACTCCTCCCTCAGAGTGGGCGTAGAGCTCAGCTGTAGTCGGAATGCTACGCGGAACCGGTTCCGAAAGCCTATGCCAATCTCCGCCCGAGTTGTGTCCGAAATCGCCCGATTTCGAATCGGCTCGATCAGAAATTGCCAAACGCGGATGGATCTCCCGCGCGCGCGGCCGCGCTCCCGTGTAAGGCGCGGAAACGCGCCGGAGGGTGCGACATGCGCTGCGCGAAGACGCGCGAGAAGTGGTAGCGATTGGCGAAGCCAGAGCGCTCGGCGATCTCGTCGATCGACAGACTGGTGCGCAGCAAGAGCTCCGCGGCGGTCGACACGCGGCGCTCCTGAACGTGCCTCGCGGGCGTGCGCCCGAACGTGCGGCGGAACATCCGGATGAAGTGCGACTCACTGGCGTGCGCCACTTCGGCGAGCTTCGAGTTCGGCAGGAGACCCGCCAAATGCGCGTCGATGTAGCGGAGCACCGGCAGGAGCTGCGTGCGCGCGTCGCTCGCCGGGCCGCGCAGCGCGGCATCGGCCTCGCCGGCCAGATCGAGCACCGAGGACAGACACAGGTGGAGCAGCGCCTGAGCGCGCGCACAGAGCGCGCTGCCGGGGGCCGCTCCGGCCGCGAGCTCGCGCAGGAGGGAGCGCGCGAGCTCGTCGCGGGTCGCGTCGGCGTCGAGCACGATCGGGACGTCGGAAAGCGGCAGCGCCGCGGCGTCTCGGCCCCTTCCGAGCTCGAACTCCAGCAGCAGGTGCAGGGCGTCGCCATCCGGCTTGGCATCGACTCCGATGTCTGGGGCGATCAGCACGGCGCGGCCCGGCGGCAGCGCGATCACCCGACCCGGCAGAGCGAGCTCGGCCCGACCCCGCTCCCGGAAGGTCAGCCGCCAAGGCGTTCCTTCCGCCGCTCTGGGGCCGAAGCTGCGGTCGAACGTCGCGGCGCACAGAGCCACGAGTCGAACCGGAATTGTGTCCGGGCGTGCGCTCACACGAGCCACGTTGCGTCCCTCCCGGAGCGGGATTGTATACAGATTCGGGACGCGTGGGTGAAAAGAGTCAGCCAGGGGTCGCGCGGTAGAGCCCCGGCTCGACGCGGGAGACCCGCCCGGCGCGCTCCAGGCGGTCGAGATGCTGCGCCATGCTGCGGCGCTCCACCGGGTCGGCGAAGGGCACGGGATCCTGGGGTCGGTACACGAAGCGGTGTCGGACGACCTGCTCCAGCGAGTGAGGCTCGC
>DATFUE010000192.1:0-4825 GCA_035261165.1 Myxococcota bacterium | reverse complement strand
CTTCCAGGACTGGTCCGACGATCTCGGGGCGATCGTCTTCTCACTCGCGCCCGGCGCGGTCGTCGAGGAGCCTCTGGTGCGCGCCACGCGCGAGTTCGTCGCGTTCTTCACGCGGCTGATCGAACGCGAGCGCGTTCATCCGTCGGGGAATCTGCTCTCGGCCCTCGTGCACAGCGACGCGGGTGAGCTCAGCACGCTCGAGCTCGTGGGAGCTTGCACGCTGCTCCTCTTCGGCGGCCACGAGACGACCACGAATCGCATCGACCACGCGCTCGGCATCCTGCTCGAGCGGCCGGACCTCGCCGAGCAGCTGCGCGCCCATCCCGAGAGCTGGGATACCGCGATCAACGAGTTCATGCGCGTCGTCGGTCCCGCGCGCACGATGGCGCGCAAGGTCGCGGTCGCGCACTCACGCGGGGGCTGCGAGCTCGCGCCGGGAGACACGGTCTTCCTGTCGATCGCGGCGGCGAATCACGACGAGGCGGTGTTTGCGGCGCCCGGGGAGATCGATCTCGCGCGCGACCCGAATCCGCACCTCGGCTTCGGCTGGGGACCTCACTTCTGTCTCGGCGCAAACCTCGCGCGCCTCGAAGCGCGCATTGCCCTGCAGACTCTCCTCGAGCGCTTTCCGGCGCTGCACGCTGCGGCGCCGCTCGCCCCGCTGGGCGGCGGCACGATGGGGTTCGCGCGGCGGCTCTTGCCCGCGCGACTGAGCGCCTAGGCCAGCTGCGCCCGCCGCCGGCTACCTCTGTCCCGTCTCGGTTTCGGGCCAGGCGCTGCCCCGCTCGGCGCGCCACCAGCCCAGGCCGAGGAGCTGGCGGTACTTCCGCGAGAGGTCCGCCGTCGGCACGGCAACCGCTGGCGCCCCGCCCTGCAGATCCTCGACGTGAGAGGGTCTCCGGACGTCGAACACAAAGTCCGGGGTGATGACGGTGTCGTTCCCGTATCCGACTTGTGACTGCGCGGGGTCCAGCAGGTCGCGCCCGAACGAGTCATAGCGGAACCCCTCGGGGGCGACGAGATCGACGAGCGTGGGCACGATGTCGAGGTGGGATCCGGCCAGGGGCCCTGGCCGGCGCACGAGCGCGAGCGTGTCTCGCCCGTAGAGCACGAACGGCACCGCCGAGGACTCGAAGAGCGTCGGCCGAGGATTCACGGACTCTTCGCGCGAGTAGTGGTCGCCGGTCAGCGCGAAGAGCGGGCGATCGAGTCTCTGCTCCGCGTCGCGCACGAAGTCACCGAGACTCCTGTCGGAGTACCACAGGTGACCGAGGATACGGAGCTGCTGCGTGGAGAGCCCCCGGCACAGGGGGTTCTTGCGCAGCGCCTCGATGTCGAAGCCACTCGCCTCGAGGTCCACGCTGAACGGCGGGTGGTAGGACGTGCTCATGATCACGTCGAAGGTCGGCTGCGCGCCGGTGTGATCGAGGATGAAGCGGAAGAGCGCGGCGTCGTCTACGCCCCACTCGTTCCCGCTGAGCTTCGCGCTCATCTGATCGCCGCCGTAGACCTCGTCGAAGCCCTGCTCGCGCGCGAAGTCACCGATGCGCTGCCAGCTGAGATAGCCGCCGTAGAAGAAGCGGGTGCGATAGCCCAGCCGCCGGAAGATGGCGGGCGCGGAGGTCGGCACTCCGGCGCGCACCAGGGGCAGATAGTTGACGAACAGCCCCGCAGCCGGCAGACCCGTGATGATCGCCCCGAGGCTCTTGATCGTGCCGCTCCCCGCGGAGACGAACGCCCACGCCTGGATCCCGTCGCGCGCCAGCGCCGACACGCGGTCCGTCAGATGGAGCGAGGCGAACTTCGGCTGCATCGACCACGAGTCATAGCTCTCCATCACCGCCACGAAGACGTGATCCGCGCGCGGCTCGACTCCCCCTGGAGCGCTGCGCTCGAGGCTCGCGTCCAGATCCGCCGCATCGCCTCGCGCGGGAAACAGGGCGCGTGCCGCCGCCCGGACGTCGCCATCCGGCAGGAAGGAGCGCATCCCGGCGGAGCTCTCCAGCGACAGGTGGTCCCGGATCGCGGCGTACAGGGCGAAGAACGGATTCGGGACGAGCTTGTTGAGCAGCACGTCTCCGGTCGTCGCGATGTCCTTCTCCTGCAGCGGGCGGCGGCCCAGCGAGCCGCGCAGCCCGAAGCCCGTGAGCGCGACCACGAGCGCGAAGGCGACCGCGGGCGCCCAGCGCCGATCGAGCCCGCGCGCGACCGCGACGCGCCGGGCGGCGGCGCGAGTCAGTCGACTCACGCCCCAGATGGCGCCCAGCGCGCCGACCGCGCACAGCGACAGCAGCCACACCACGGGATAGGTCTTCCAGATCGTCGTGAAGATCGCGCGGCGGTCGTCGTAGACCAGACCGAAGATCCAGTGGTTGAACTGATCGTCGTACTCCGCGAAGTAGGCGGCGTCGATCGCGAACGCGAGGGCATACACGCAGAGCACGACGGGAGTCAGCGCGCGGCGCATGCGCTCGGGCCAGCGGCCGAGCGGAACGGCCCAGGAGAGCAAGGTCGGCAGCAGGGTCAGGAGCAGCGTGTACGTCGCGATCGAGACGTCGAACCGGAGCCCGTTGCTGAAGCAGCGACTGAACGCCTCGCTGCCCGCCTGCGGCGACAGCTTCGCGCGAAACCACCAGATCAGGAATGCGCGAAAAGCCGAGAGTGAGACGACCAACACGAGCCAGAGAACCGCGTTGGCGGCGAGCTCGGGCCAGGGAAACCTGCGCTCCGTCCGCGTGAGGGACACTCGCGGGAGATCTTACCGCACTGCCAGGAGCGCGAGGTCGAAGGCCAGTCCCGACTCTGCGTCGCGGCCGGGGTGGAGCTCGACCGCAATCACGTTGTCGCCGTCGACGAGCAAGTTCGCCGCGACGAGAATCTCGACGGGCGCGCTCGACTCGCTGCCGTCGGCGCTCGCCGTGGCGGCGCGCGGCCCGGCCCCGGCGTCGGGCTCGGGCAGATTCCAGCGCGCGATCTCGACGCGATTCAGGAAGACGATCCCCCCGCCGCTGCGCGGAACGCGCAGCAGCAGCTCGCGGAACGCGGAGCCGTGAGCGACCGAGAATCCGCCGCGCAGCCAGAACGGGAGTGACTCCGCACCGCGTTCGCCCGGGCGGCGAAGGTGTGTCGCGACGTTCGCCACTCCGTAGCCGAGTGGCGCCTCGGCGCGGGACCAGGCCGAGTCGTCGAAGCCGATCCTCTGCCAGCCCGGCGCCGGCGCGGCGCCCGTGTCGAGATAGCTCCAGTCGCCGCCCTCCGCGCGCAGCGTCGAAGTTGCGGAGAATCCCTGAAGCTCCGCGTCGAAGCGCGCAGGCGCCGCGCCTCCGCCGCGATGCACGAGCTCGATCGCCAGGAGGTTCCGCCCTGCGACGAGCAGACCGGGGTCGACGAGCGTGTGCGATCGGGTCGAGCCCGCGGCACCTTCCTGCGGATTCACCTCGCGCCCCGTATGCGCCACCTCGACCCCGTTCAGGTGCGCGACGACTTCCTCCCGGGTCGGGAGCCCGAGCTCGAGCCAGCCGAAGGCGGCCGGATCCGAGACGTCGAACTCGCGCCGGAAGAAGCTCGACGCCGTGCCTGAGTCTTGAGGCTTGGTGAACCCGATCGCGCTGACTCCGGAGCTCGCCGGTGACCCGGTCGCAGCCGCGCTGTCTCTCCAGCCGGAATCGTCGAAGCCGCGCCTGAGCCAAGCCTCGCCGAGGACGGCCCCGCCGGCGAGATACCTCCAGCGCGCGCCGGCAGGAATGAGGGAAGTCTCGACGGGCAGATCCGCGGCCGCAGGCAGCGCGAAGCTGTCGAGGACCTCTCCATCCGCCGTCACGAAGCGAGCCGTCGCGCGATCGTCGACCACCTCGATGAGCAGCGCGCCGTATCTCTGCGCGATTCGCACCTGGCTGCCGCCCACGGTCGACTTGAAATCGTACAAATGCTTGCCGCCCACACCGACCACGACGTACGGCATGCCCGCGCGATCGATGCGCTCGTAGTCGTGGTCGTGCCCGGCGAGAACCGCAGTCGCGCCCCACTCGCGGAACGGCCACTGGAGGGTCGGCGCCGAGTGATGCGGCCCCGAGGAGAACGGCGGGTGGTGGAGCAGCACGATCTTGTAGCGCGCACTCGACCCGGCGAGCGCCGCCCGCAGCCAGCCAGCCTGCAGCGAGTCACGCGAGACTCCGTCGGGCTCTCGCGCGTCGCTGTCGAGGATGAAGAGCTCCAGCGCGCCGCGGCGAACGGCGTAGTACCGCTCGTTGCCCGGGAGCTCGAAGTAGGCGAAGTGAGCCGCCCCCCTGGCTGTGTCCCAGTCGTGATTCCCGAGCGCCGGAAAGAAGCGATTCGTTCGCGCGCCAGCTCCGTATCTTCCCGAATAGGGCGCGATGAAGTCGTGGTAGTACTGGCCGATGTTCGCGTCGATCGTCTCGGCACTGCCGTTCGGATAGTTGTTGTCTCCGACGGTAGCAACGAGATCCGGATCCCAGGAGTGCACGAGCCGCGCCACGCTCGCCTCGCGCTCGTCGTTGCTGCCGAAATCACCGATCACGGCGATGCGCAGCCCCGAGCCTCGCGCTTTGGCCGGAGCGAGCCGCGAGCAGCCGGCCAACCCCAAAAAGCAGGCGAGCTGCGCGCACGCAAAGATGCGAACGGCGACGGACAAGCTCGAAGTCGTGCTCTGGTCCCCCGCGTGTGTGTCCGATCTCCGCGTCCGCGGCGCAAGTAGAATTCGGTGAGATCGCCCTCAGGACCAGAGACCAGAGATAGGATGTCGCCAATGCACCTATCTGACTCGCCGCCCGCGTCACCGGCGCCTCCTCACCCGGCGGGTACGCCT
>DATFUE010000191.1:0-10629 GCA_035261165.1 Myxococcota bacterium | reverse complement strand
CAGCACCAGGTTGTGATCGACCCGGTTCTCGTCGACGGCCAGCGCGAGGATGCCGGTGCCCTGCGGCACGCCGCACACCGCGTCCGCGGGATCGACGCAGGTGTTCGGCTTGTTGTTGCCCTGCACCCAGTTGTGGTCGATGCGGTTCGCGGTGTTCTGATTCACGTCGAGGAACGGCAGGGTGAAGCTGAGGATGCCGCCGGTGTTCCCGGTCGCGACATTGTGGTCGAGACGCACGTCGCTGCAGTTCTCGATCTCGAAGCCGCTCACGTTGCCGCGCGCGACGTTGTGATCGACGTGGACGCTGCGCGACTGGCCGATGTAGATGCCCGTGTCGTTCGAGCCCGTGGCGAGGTTGAACGCGACACTGCCGCGTGTCGAATGCGACGGGAAGATCCCGTACTCCACGTTGTCGTTCGTCTGGTTGAAGCGGACAGCGAAGCGATCCACGCAGAGCAGGAAGATGCCTTCGCCGCCGAAGCCGTTCACGGTGAAACCGGTCACGGACGCGCCGGACAAGCGCTGCGCGTCGTCATCCAGGCAGGTGGCGCCGTTCGCGCCCGGCGCCGCGATCGCGATGCCTTGATTCTGTCCGCCGGGGTTCTCGAGGATCACGGCGCGCTTGTGATTCGGGACGCCGACGAGGGAGATGCCCGGCTTCGACACGACCACGGCGCACGTGTGACTCGCATCGCTCGGGCAGGGCACGCCGGGCTCGTGGTAGGTGCCGGCGAGCACGACGATGGAGTCGCCGGAGGCCGCCTGGTCGACGGCGGCTTGGATCGATTGTCCGGGATGAACCACCCAGTTCTTGGCGGCCGCGGGAGCCGAGAGGAGCAGGAGCGAAGCCGCTGCGAAGACGACGCTGCACGTGCGCATGGGAGTTTTCTCCTTCAGTCGCCACCGTACGCTCGCTGACGACGGCGGGTCAACCCGATTCAGAAGAAGATCGAGCCCGACTCCAGCCCGAGCAGGACGCGCGAAGCGGGCTCGACGAGCGCTGGCGACACGATGATGTGTTGGCCGACCACGTGCACGTCGCGCATGCGCCGCTCGAGCGGGCTGGAGAGCATGTTCGCGCTCGTGCCCGCCGCCGCGTGCACCAGCTCCACCGCGCGCGCCGAGGCCGCGACCGCCTTCGAGCACGCGAGCTGCACCAGCGCGCGCTGCTTCCTGGTCGGCGTGCGCCCGGCGCAGGTCTCTTGCCACAGCTCCTCGATCGACTCGAAGACGAACGCGCGCGCGGAGCGCAGCAGCGTCTCGGCCTCGGCGATCGACTCCTGCGCGAAACGGCGCTCGCGCAGCGGCGCGCGCATGCCGCGGGGCACGCGTTCGGAAGCGAGCTCGATGAACGCGTCGAGCGCGGCGCGCGCGATGCCCGTCGCCACGCCGACCTTGTTGTAGGCGAGCCGGCTGAACGGCGGGAGCCGGAAGAGCGCCCCGCTCGCGTTCGCTCGGCCGAGCCCCACCCGCGTCGTGAAGCGCTCCGAGACGAACACGTCGCGGATCTCGACGTCGTGACTCCCCGAGCCGCGCAGCCCGGCGACGTGCCAGGTGTCGAGCACCTCGAAGTCCCGACGCGGCACGAGCACCTCGAGGGCTTGCCGCTTGCCCGCTTCTTCGATCACGCACTGACCCCAGAACCAGTCACTGTGCAGGCAGCCGCTCGCGAACGGCCAGCGCCCGCTCGCGCGGAAGCCACCATCCACGCGCGTCGCGCGGCCGAGCGGATTCAGCGCGCCCGAGAGGATCACCTCCGGGTGCTTCGCGATCACCTCCTCCGCCGTGTCCGGCTCGAGGAGCGCGCTGGCGAAGCCCAGGTTCTCGATGCCGATCATCAGCGCCCAGCCCGCCGCGCCATCGGCCTCCGAGACCGCCTCGATCGCGAGTATCTGCTCGCGCGGCGTCGCCTCCGCGCCGCCGACTTCGGACGCGACCGCGATCCGGAACAGCCCGGCCTCGCGCAGCGCGCGCACGAGCTCGAGCGGCAGCGTGCGCTCCGCCTCGGCCCGGTCCGCGAAGCTGCGCACCAGCGGCTGTAGCTCGCGCGCGCGCTCCACGAGAACCGCCCCCGAGAGCGCCGCCGGCTGCGTCATCGCGCCATCATACGCGGGACGCCCTTCCGGCGGCGGCAACCGCCTGTGCGGCTTCGTCCGAACCAGTGAGTCCGCTCAGCGCAGACACACCGCCTCGACGTTGTTTCCGTCGGGATCGATCAGGAAGGCGGCGTAGTACTTGGGGCTGTAGTCGGCGCGCACGCCGGGTGCGCCGTTGTCGCGGCCGCCCGCCGCGACGCCGGCCTTGAAGAAGCGATCGACGGCGGGGCGGTCGTCCGCGCGGAACGCCAGGTGCGTACCGGGTCCCTTCGCGTTCTTGGCCAGATAGAGCCAGAGGGCGGGCTCGCCTTTGGGGCCGAGTCCCGCGCTGGAAGCGTCGCGCGAGCAGAGCACGTGGCCGAGTCCGCCGAGAGCCGCCTCGTAGAAGCGCGCGCTGGCCTCGATGTCCTTCACCTTGAGTCCGATGTGGTCGTACATGGGGACCTCCTTTGATGGAGGTCAGCCTAGAGCGAGGCCGCCAGGCGATCTTGGAGGATCTTGCGGTCGCCCTTCGCGGCGCGCCGGAAGCCGCGCGGCGAGATACCGGCCGCCCGGTGGAACGTGCGCACGAAGTTCGACAGGTCGCCGAAGCCGACCGCGAAGGCGATGTCGGTGATCGAGCGCGCGTCGTCCGCGAGCAAGCGCGCCGCATGGCGCAGGCGGGAGCGGACGAGATACTGGTGCGGAGTCACTCCCAGGACCCTGGCGAACAGCCGCAGGAAGTGGAACGCGCTGAGGCCCGCGGAGCGCGCGGCGCCCTCGAGGTCGATCTCCTCGGACGAGTTCGCGTCGATCCATTGCGCCGCGTCGACGGCGCGGCGCCGGTCGCGCTCCGCGGCGCCGGTCGCCCTCCCGGCCCTGCCGCCGACGGTGGCGAGAAAGCGTGCGGCGAGCCACAGGCCGAGCTCGTCGAGGCCGGCGTCGCTCTGGCCCTCGGCCGCGGCCTGCGCGAGCTCGCCGAGCACCATGAGCTCCGACAGCGGCGGCAGGGCGCCGGCGCGCCAGAGATCGGGGCGCGCCCCGAGCGTCTCGACCACCTCGGGCGAGAAGTGGATCGAGAGACACTCGTCCCCGACGACGTGGTCGTGCGTGCAGACATACTCCTCGCCCGGAGAGCCGACGACCAGCGAGCCCGTCACGAGCTCGAACGACTGCCCGCGCGACCGATAGCCGAAGCTGCCCTTGCGCACGTAGGAGAGCGAGTAGCCGTGGTGCAGCTCCACGTAGGGCGCCTCCGCGTGCGCGACGTCGCAGCGGTAGTCGTCGACTCGGACCGGACCCGAGCGGAGCAGGGGGGTGGCGCCCATGGCCCGAGAGTCTACCGCGCTTGACCGCACTCTCCGCCTCTGATATTCACCCAATTGGGTGAATGATGGCGAACCTGGACCAGACCCTGATCGCGCTGGCGGACCCGACTCGGCGGGCGATCCTGCAGCGTCTGTCGCTGGGCGAGGCCCGGGTGACCGAGCTCGCGGACCCGTTCTCCATCTCGCTCAACTCCGTCTCGAAGCACATCCGCATGCTCGAGCGCGCCCGGCTCGTGCGCCGGCGGCGCGCGGGGCGCGAGCACCTCCTGACCCTGAACCCCCAACCCCTCGCCGAGGCCGCGGCCTGGATCGAGGCGCAGCGCGCGAGCTGGACCGCGCGCCTCGACGCCCTGGATCGCCTGCTCCGCGCCGAGAAAGGCCGGTCGCGATGAGCGCGAATTTCCCGATTCGGCTTCGAGTGAGTCGCCGCTTCGATTTCCCCGCCGAGCGCGTGTTCGACGCGTGGCTCGACCCGGACACCGCGGGCGCGTGGATGTTCGCCACGCCCACGGGAAGGATGGTGCGCGTGGAGATCGACGCGCGCCTCGGCGGCAAGTTCTGCTTCGTCGATCGGCGGGATGGGGAGGACGTGGAGCACGTCGGCGAGTATCTGGAGCTGGAGCGCCCGCGGCGCATCGTCTTCAGCCTGTCGGTGCCGAAGTACTCGCAGGATCTGGACCGAGTCACGGTCGAGATCGAGCCCGCCGGAGCAGGCTGTGAGCTCACGCTGACTCACGAGCTCCGCCAGCTGCCGGTCCCGAGCGCGCAGATCGAAGCGGGCTGGCGCGCGATTCTCGACGACCTCGCCGCGTCGATCGCGCGCCGCTCGCTCCAGGCGCGGGTGACTCGGCGCTTCGCCGCGCCCGCCGAGCGCGTCTTCGACGCCTGGCTCGATCCCGCGCTGCTCGGCCGCTGGATGTTCGGGTCCGACGCGCGCGCCGAGGAGGTCGTGCGACTCGCGAACGACCCGCGCGTCGGCGGGAAGTTCTCGTTCGTGGTGCGCCGGCAGGGCCAGGAGATCGACCACGTCGGCCGCTATCTCGAGCTCGAGAGGCCGCGCCGGCTGGTCTTCACCTGGGCGGTCGCGCCCAATCCCGACCGGGGCAGCGTCGTGACCGTGGACATCACGCCACTCGCGCGCGGCTGCGAGCTCCGGCTCGTGCACCAGATCGAGCCGCGCTGGGCCGAGTATCTCGAGCGCACTGAGCAGAGCTGGACGACGATGACCGAGGCGCTGGCGCGCGCGCTCGGCTAGAAGGCCGCGGCCTGCCACAGGTACCAGCTCGCGACCGTTCGGTAGGGGGCCCAGCGCGCACCGTACTTCGCCAGGTCTCTCGGTGCGGGCAGCGCGCGCTTTCGGTACGCGGCCGCGTAGCCCTTGCGGACGCCGAAGTCGTCGACGGGCAGCACGTCCGGCCGCCCGAGCCGGAAGATCAACAGCATCTCCACCGTCCAGCGGCCGATGCCGCGCACGGCTGTGAGTCGCTCGACGAGCGCCGCGTCGTCCAGGTCGCGCGCCTCCGCCAGGCTCGGGATCTCGCCCGCGGCGCTGCGCTTCGCCAGGTCGCGCAGCGCGAGCACCTTCGCGCGCGAGAGACCCGCGCCGCGCAGCTTCGCGTCTGTCGCGCGCAGGATCTGCTTCGGCGTCGGGCCGTGATGCGCGTGCGGGAACAGCGCGCAGACGCGACCGTAGATGGTCGCGGCGGCTCGGCCGTTGAGCTGCTGGTAGACGATCGCCTCCGACAGCATGCCGAACATGTGCGACGTCTTCTTGAGCTCCAGGGCGAACGGGCCGACGCGCTCGATGACACGCGCCAGGGTCGGGTCGGCCGCGCGCAGGTGCGCGAGCGCGCGCTTCGGATCGAAGTCGAGCCGACCGTCGCCCTCGAAGAGCGCCGGCTGTGCCGCCGCGTGCGCGCCCTCGAGCGCCAGCAGACGCAGCTTGGTCGCGGCGCCGCCGTTCGCGGAGAAGCCGCCGAGCTTGCCGTTCGCCGCGAGCACGCGATGGCAGGGCACGAGGATCGCGAACGGATTGCGCCCGAGCGCCTGACCGACGGCGCGCGCCTTGTCCGGCTCGCCGAGCCGCGCGGCAAGGGCGCCGTAGGTCAGCGTCTCACCCGGCGCGATTGCGCGCGCTGCCTCGTACACGCGCCGCTGGAACGGCGGGACCGCGGAGAGATCGAGCTCGATCGCCCCGAGCGCGCTCTTCTCTCCGCGCAGCAGAGACTCGATGCCGTCGATCGCGCGCTGCACCGCGCGCGGAGGCGCCAGCTCGCGCACGTCCGGAAAGCGCTTCTGGATGCGCGCGCGCGTGGCCAAATCGCGCGACTCGGGCAGCTGCACGGCCGCAATTCCGCGCCCGCTCCAGACGATGCCGCAGCGCCCGATGGGCGAGTCGAAGAGCGCGAAACCGTCCGCCGTCATGATCGCGCGCGAGCGTAGCACCCGCCCCGCGCGCCGGACTTGGGGGATCTTGCTGTTCGACTAGTCTCCGGACTCCGAGCGCCGCGTCCTGGGCGCGCTCACCGTCGCGCCGTCATCGTCCCGGGCCGTGACGCAGCGATTCCGGCCCTCGCGCTTGGCCGCGTACAGCGCGCGGTCGGCGCGCTCGATCAGCTCCACGGGAGTGCGCTTCACGCCGGCCGGAACGCTCGCGATCCCGAGACTCAACGTGACGTGTGGCGCGACTTCGGATGCGTCGTGTTCCAGAGCCATGTCGGCGACGCGCAGGCGGATCGTCTCCGCCAGCAGCGCCGCGCCACTGCAGGTCGTGGTCGGCAACACGATTCCGAACTCCTCCCCTCCGTAGCGCGCGACCAAGTCCGCGGGACGCCTCACACAGTCGCGCAGCGCCTCGGCGACTCGCTTCAGGCAGATGTCTCCAGCGACGTGGCCGTAGCGGTCGTTGTAGCGTTTGAAGTGATCGACGTCCGTCAGGATGAGTGTCAGCTCGCTGTGGTCTCGCAGCGCGCGGCGGAGCTCCGCGTCCAGCATCTCGTCGAAGCGCCTGCGATTCGCCAGGCCCGTCAAACCGTCGATCGCAGACATCCGCGCGAGCTCGACGTTCTGCGCCTCGAGCCGAGCCCGGAGCGCCTCGAGCTCGCGAAACGCGGCGTCGCGCTCTCGCCTCGCGACGAAGCTGCGCGAGTGTGCCCGAACGCGCGCGAGCAGCTCGATTCGGTCGGGCAGCTTCACGAGGTAGTCACTCGCGCCGAGCGAGAACGCATCACTCTTGTCCCGCGGGTCGTCCCTGGCGGAGAGCACGATCACCGGCACTCCCTCGAGTTCTCGGGCAGCGCAGTAACCCCGCAAGAGCGCGAAGCCGTCGCCGTCGGGCATCACGAGATCCTGCAGGATCACGGTCGGCAGGCTGGCCTTGGCCAATTCGAGCGCCGACGCCGCTTCGCGACAGGCGAGAAACTCCACGTCCGGCTCGGGCTCGAGGATGCGCCGCAGCGCCTCGACCACGATCGGCTGATCGTCGACCACGAGCACGCGAACGCCGGCGCTCGCGGTTGCGGCCTTCGGGGTCATGCACGGCCTTGCGACCCCTCCGCGCAGGGACTTGAGCGCGGCCCAGTTGCGGCCGATCTGCAGCGCGAATGGAGGCGACATGAGTCGACTGAGTCAGCTCACGGTGATGGGAAAACTCACCCTCCTCGTCGGGGTGTTCCTGATCGGATTCACTGCAATCGGCGCAATCACCTTTGCGGCGCTGAGCCGGGTCCGCATCAACGGACCGATGTATCGAGAAATCACTCGCAGCAAGGAAGTACTCGCCGACGTAGTATCACCGAGCCTGTACATCGTTGAGTCGGACCGACTCATGCAAGAGTCGCTCGAGGCTGGCGACCTGGTCGAGCTTCGCGCGATCATGGACCGCTCCACGAAGCTCCGCGAGGAGTACGAAGCCCGTCATCGCCACTGGGAGGCAGAGCTCACCGACGGCGAGCTGCGCACACAGCTGCTGGAGACGTCCTTCGCTCCGGCCGAGCGGTTCTTCAAGCTACGCGACGAACAGATGTTCCCCGCAATCCTCGCCGGCGACCTGAGTCGCGCCCGTGAGCTCGCGACCAGCTCGCTCGAGCCGCTGTACGAGGAACATCGCAAGGCCATCGACTCCGTCGTCGCGACCGCGACGAGCTCTGCCTCCGAGCTGGAGGGGCGCGCGAACCAGGCGGTGACTTGGACGCTCTATGAGCTGGTCGCGGCGTCGCTGCTGATCGCGCTCATTTCGGCTGCGGCGGCCTGGCTGATCGCGCGCTCACTCGTGTCGAGGCTGCAGCACGCGTCCGTGGTGTTGTCGTCCACCGCGACGCAGATGTCGGCCTCGAGCCGAGAGCAGCAGTCGCGGGTCGGCGAGCAGAGCGCCTCGACGTCGGAGATCGCCGCCACGGTGAAGGAGATCTCCGCGACGAGCCGAGATCTCGTGAAGACTGCGGAAGAGCTGAGTCTCGGCGCCGCGCGGGCTGCGGGTCTTGCGCTCGAGGGGCGCGGCGGTCTCGAGCGGATGGACGCGCGAATGCGCGCGCTGTCGACCTCGACGGGATCGATCTCCGTGAAGCTCTCCGCGATTCGCGAGAAGACGAACGACATCAACGTCGTCGTCACGACGATCACGAAGGTCGCGGATCAAACGAATCTGCTGAGCGTCAACGCCGCGATCGAAGCCGAGAAGGCCGGCGAGTACGGACTCGGCTTTCTCGTGGTCGCGCGCGAAATCCGGCGGCTCGCGGATCAGGCTGCGGTGGCCACGCTCGACATCGAGGACATGGTCCGCCAGATGCAAGGCGCCGTCTCCACGGGCGTGATGGAGATGGACAAGTTCGACGACGAAGTTCGCACGAGTGTGAAGGCGGTGCAGGAGGTGAGCGAACAGCTCGGCGGCGTGATCGAAGAAGTCGAGGGCTTCCACGGGCGCTTCGACGCGCTCAAGGAAGGCATGCGCAGCCAGTCGCTCGGCGCCGAGCAGATCAACGATGCGATGGTCTCCCTCGCGGATGGCGCACAGCAGACCGCGGCGTCGCTGCGGGAGTTCAACGCCGCCACGGACGGCTTGCGCGACGTCGTGGCGAACCTGCGGACTTGACCGCTTTCCGGCCGCGGAGGGCGTGAGCGCATGGAGTCTCGCGCCCCGTTGATGCTCCTGTTCCGCATCGGCGAAGGCCGCTACGCCGTTCGCTGTACACGCGTGGAGTGCGTGCTGTCGCGGCCTCGACTCCATCAGCTCTTGGGGCCACCGGGCGCAGTCGTCGGATCGTTTCCGTATCGCGACGCGCTCACTCCGGTCATCGACGTCTGCAAGCTGTTCCTCGGCGCTCCCTGCCCGGACCGGATCAGCAGCCGAATCGTGGTCGTTCGGGCCTCCGAACGCGTCGTCGGACTGCTCGTCGAGCGCGCCACCGACACGCGCGCACTTCCCGGCGAGACGCTTGCGCCGGGCGCGCGCAGCGATGCGATCGTGACCGGGATCGTCGACGAAGGCGGAGAGCTCCAACAGATCGTCGACGTCGACGCGCTGGTGGCGCGAGGCTTTGCTTCGTGAGTCGCGCCCGCATCGAGGAGCTCCTCGCGAGCACGATCGGACTCGATCCCGGGTCGATCGGCACGCAGGCGATCGACCTCGCGGTGCGCGCGCGCATGCGCACGCGGCGCATCTCGGATCTGGTCGCCTACTGCGATCTCGTGGAGGGCGACGTCGACGAGCGGAAGGAGTTGCTCGAAGGCATCGTCGTCTCGGAGACTTGGTTCTTCCGCGATCCACAGGCGTTCCGCTTCGTGGTGGATCACGTCGCGAGCCGGCTCCGCTCGGGCACTTCGCTCGTGCGAATCCTCAGTCTGCCCTGCGCCACCGGCGAGGAGCCGTACTCGGTGGTGATCGCCCTACTCGAAGCCGGAGTCCTGCCGGAGCAGGTCGAAGTGAGGGGGATCGATCTCAGTCCCCGCGCAGTGGAGCTCGCGCGCGCCGGCGCCTTCGGCGCGAACTCGTTCCGCGGCGAGGATCTCAGCTTTCGCGAGCGCTGGTTCTCTACGGCGGGTTCGAACTGGCGCATCGACCCGCGCGTGCAGGCTTGCGTCTCCTTCGAGGTCGCCAACGCGCTCGGACCCACGCTCGACATCGGCGCCGGAACCTGCGACGTCATTCTGTGCCGGAACTTGCTCATCTACCTCAATCTCGAGTCACGCCGCAAGCTGCTCGGCCGGATCGAGCGCGCGCTCGGCGAGAGCGGCGTGCTGATCGCGGGCCACTCCGAGGACATCGCGGCCCTCGCGCCTCGCTTCAGACGCTCGGGGAACCTCGCTGCCTTCGCCTATCGGCGCTCCGAGCCGCCCAGCGCAGAGCCGCCGGCAGTCGCCAGCCCGCCGTGCGAGTCACTGACTCCGCGGCGCCGGCCGTCGCGCGCGCGCGCTCGGGCCCGGCGTGCCGGATCCGCCGGGGAAGCGAGCGTCACGCAGAAGAACGCGGGGGCGATGCTGCCGCCCGCGCCGAGCGCCGACAGCTACTGCCTGCTCGGGGTGACGTTGCGCTGCACAGGAAAGCTCGCGGAGGCCGCCGCGTGTTTCGAGCGGGCCCTGTATCTGGACCGCGATCACTACGACTCGCTCGTGCACTTCGCGCTCCTCTGCGAGCATCGCGGGGAGCGGGAGGCGGCGGGTCGTCTGCGCCGACGCGCAGCCCGCGTGAGCCGCGGCGGTATTCGCCCATGAGCGCGCCCGCTGCAGAGGTCTGTTGGCGGCGGATCGGCATCCGCGGCGACCGGAGCTGTCCGGAGCTCGAGCGGTACGTCCACTGCATGAACTGTCCTGTGACTGCCCGCGCCGCGGACGAGCTCCTGGACCGGCCGGGGCTCCCCAGCGAAGACCTCCTGGCGGAGCCGGACGAGGGTCGACACGGGCCTGCCGGCAGCTCGAGTGTTCCCCTGCTCGTGTTCCGCCTGGGCAGGGAGCGCTTCGCGATCGAGTGCCGCGATGCGGTGAGCGTCGAGAGAACCAGGCGCATCCAGCGGGTGCCTCATCGTCGCGCGCGAGGCTTCCGTGGTCTTTGCAACGTTCACGGGCAGCTCCGCCCCTGCGCCTCACTCCACCTCGTGCTCGACCTGGAAGCGGCAGCCTCGGGGGAGTCCGCCACCTGCCGGTTGGTGGTCGTGGACGCCGGCGGAAGGCCCTGGGCCTTCGAGGCGGACGAGGTCTACGGCGTAGACCGAGTCGAACCCGACCGGCTCGTC
>DATFUE010000190.1:0-2878 GCA_035261165.1 Myxococcota bacterium | reverse complement strand
CGCGCCGATGCCGAACAGGAAGCGACCACCGCTGATCCGATCCAAGGTCGCCACGTGCTTCGCGGTCTGGATCGGGTCGCGCTGCACGACGAGACAGATGCCGGTCGCGAGCAGGAGCCGCTTCGTCACCGCCGCCGCGGCTGCGAGCGCCACGAACGGCTCGAACACGTCGTAGTACATCTTCGGCAGCTCCGGCCCGCCCGGCCACGGTGACTCGCGCCCGGCCGGGATGTGCGAGTGCTCCGGGAACCAGAGTGACTCGAAGCCGCGCTCCTCCGCGGCGCGCGCCAGCTCCGCGGGTCCGATCGAATAGTCGGTCGGGAACATCGTGAGGCCGAGCTTCATGGCCCCATTCTAGACGCGCTCAGGGAAACACGCGGTACCAGAACCAGCGGCTGCCGCCGTCGAGCGCGAGGCGCGGGAGAGGGACCGGAACCTCGCCGCGCGAGAAGCCGTCGAGCTGCAGGAAGCGCGGCCCCTTGGCCGCGAGCTTGCCCGAGTCGAACGTGAGCCACAGCTCGCCCGCGTCGAGCACGGCGACGTGCGCGCGATTGACCGACTTCTTCGGCTCGACGGCGCGGGCGCAGGGCTCGAGCGCGCGCGCGTGAGGGCTGGCGTCCGCGAGCGACTCGGCCTTCTCGGCGAGCACGATCCGGTAGCGCATCGGGGTGACGCGCGCGCCGTCGGAGCCGACCAGCGCGAGGTCCTCGAACTTGGCGCGCCATGGCCCCGTGGCCTCGAAGCTGACCCGGACCACCGTGGTGTCGGGCAACCCGGGCTGGTCGTCGGTGGAAATCAGCGGCAGCGGGATCGGCGGAAACACCACCAGCCAGAAGCCCGGGTCCCAGTCACAGACGGAGACGACGACGTCCTCGGCAGCGCGCGCGGCCGTGGGATCCTGCGCGAAGCCGTGACCGGTGCGCTCGTGACTGACCGGCACCTCCGCGGCGGGCGAGATCGGCGTCCCGCCGCCCAACGTGCTGTAACTCTCGCGGCCGAGGGCGATGCAGCCGGCGAAGACGAGCGCGAGCGTGGCGGCGATCGGGCGCAACGGCGGTCTCTCCATCCGGGGGCAGGCGGAGTGGGATTCTCTGCTACGATCGCCCGCATGTCACTCCCCGAGGCCCGGAGCTCCGCCGCGGCCTCTCCCGAGGTCTCCGTGCTGCTCCCCGTACGCGACGGCGAAGCGACCCTGCGCGGAGCGCTCGCTTCGACACTGGCCAGTGTCGGGCCGAGCTTCGAGATCGTCTGCGTCGACGACGGCTCGCGCGACGGGACCGGCGCGCTGCTGGCCGACATGGCGCGCCGCGACGCGCGCGTACGCGTCCTGTCGCGGCCCGCCCGCGGGATCGCGGCCGCCTTGAACGACGCGCTCGCCGCCGCGCGCGGCCGCCTGGTCGCGCGCATGGACGCGGACGACGAGATGCATCCGGAGCGGCTCGCGGAGCAAGCGGCGCTGCTCGATTGCCGCCCCGACGTCGGGCTCGCGAGCTGCCTCGTCGAGTCGTTCCGCGCGGGCGGACTGCGCGACGGCTTCCGCCTGTACACCGAGTGGCTGAACGCCTGCGTCTCGCCCGACGAGATCGCGCGCGAGGCGTTCGTCGACTGCCCCGTCCCGCACCCGACCTGGATGCTGCGCCGAGCGACACTGGAGAGTGTCGGCGGCTGGCGCGACCTCGACTGGGCGGAGGACCTCGACCTGTTCTACCGGCTGCTCGCCGCCGGCCAGCGCGCCGCGAAGCTGCCGCGCGTGCTCCACCGCTGGCGCGACCACGACCGGCGCCTCTCGCGCGTCGACCCGCGCTACGGGCGAGACGCGCTCGCCCGCGCCAAGGCTCACTGGCTCCCGAAGCTCCGGCCGATGTCGGCCGCCGTTTTCCTCGGAACCGGCCGAACGGCGCGCCGCTACTCGCGTCTGCTCGCCGCAGAGGGCGTGGCGACGCGCGCGCTGGTCGCTCCCGAAGAGCCCACGTCGGCATGCACTTGGCATGACATTCCGGTCGTCGGCCCCGGCGCGCTCGCATCACGCGTCCCGGAATGGCGCTGTGCGGGCAGCATTCTGCTCGGCGCAGCGGCGATCCGTGGCGCGCGCGAGCGGATTCGGGGAATCCTCTGCGGTCTCGCGCTGGTCGAAGGCCGCGATTTCCTCATGTTGGCTTAGGGGGCGGTGATCGGGCGCCGATCATCGCCAGGTCGGGAGAAGGTGACGATGGGTCGGGGTGAACTGGCGCTGGTGCTCATGGCGGCGGGAAAGGGCACGCGCATGCGCTCGCGTCTGCCCAAGGTCCTGCACTCCGTCTGCGGGCGCCCCATCCTGATGCACGCGCTCGAGCTCGGGCGCGAGCTCGGCGCCAAGCGTCGCGTGGTGATCGTGGGCTCGGGCGAGGACCAGGTGCGCGCGGCGCTCGCGGGCCAGGACGTCGAGCTGGTGCGCCAGACCGAGCAGCGCGGCACGGCGCACGCCGCGCTCCAAGCCCGCGCCCCCCTGGCCGACCACGAGGGGCCGGTGCTGGTCATGAACGGCGATCACCCGCTCTACCGAGCGCGCACGTTCGCGGCGATGCGCGACAGCTTCGAGCGCAGCCGAGCCGACCTCGAGATCCTCGTGACCGAGATGCCCAACCCGACCGGCTACGGTCGCGTGCTGCGGGACGCCGGCGGGCGGATCGCGCGCGTGGTCGAAGAGGGCGAGTGCTCCGACACGATGAAGCGAGTCACCGAGGTGAACCTCGGCGCTTATCTCGCGGACGCGCGGCTCCTCTTCGAGCTGCTCGGCCGGGTGCGCGACGACAACGAGAAGGGCGAGTTCTACATCACCGACGTGGTCGAGATCGCGCGGCAGCTGGGCAAGAGCGTCGAGAGCGCGCGCGCCGACGAC
>DATFUE010000189.1:0-3184 GCA_035261165.1 Myxococcota bacterium | reverse complement strand
TCGAGAGCGCCGCGGGTGCAGCGCGCCTGGGTTACTTCGATCTCGAGCCGACCTTCGCGCCCTGGCAGGGCAAAGAGGACGAGATCCGGTTTCGCCGCCAGCGCCACCCCAACGCCGCGGGCTACGGGCTGATCGCCAAGGGGGTCGCCGCGGAGATCGAGCGCCTCTATCTGGCGCCGACCGGGCTGCCGATCGCGGTGCCGACCAGCTGAGCTGCGCGCGCAGCGAGTGCGGCTGGTGGAGATGAGCGGGATCGAACCGCCGACCTCTGCGTTGCGAACGCAGCGCTCTCCCAGCTGAGCTACATCCCCGCAGGAGCGCCGTACCTTAGACCCCCGGCCGCTCCGCTGCCAGCGGCGCCAAACCCCTGATTTCGATAAGGGGCACGCCCCAATCGCCGATATGGACCCGATGGCGGGACGAGCGGTCGGAATCGATCTCGGCACCCTGAACAGCTGCGTCGCGGTGGTGGACGGGGGCAAGGCCGTCGTGTTGGCGGACGAGTCGCGCACGACCATCCCGTCGTGCGTGGCGATTCAGGGCGGCCGCGAACTGGTCGGAGCGGCGGCCAAGCGCCACGCGGTCACTTCCCCGCAGGCCACGATCCTGGCGGTGAAGCGCCTGATCGGTCACCCGTTCGACTCCGACGAAGTGCGCGCCGCCGCCGCGCGCCTGCCGTACGCGCTGAAGGCGAGCCCGCTCGGCAGCGTGCTCTTCGAGGTCGGCGGAATCGAGCTCACGCCGGTTCAGGTGTCCGCCAAGATCCTGGCGCGCGTGCGCGAGGTGGCGGAGCAGAACCTCGGCGAGTCGGTGACTCAGGCGGTGATCTCGGTACCGGCTCACTTCAACGACGTGCAGCGCAAGGCCACCAAGCTCGCCGCCGAGTACGCGGGTCTCGAAGTGCTGCGGCTGATCAACGAGCCGACCGCGGCCGCGTTCGCCTACGGCTACAAGAAGCACAAGGACTTCACGCTCGCCGTGTACGACCTGGGCGGTGGCACCTTCGACGTGACGATCATGCGCGCGCGCGGAGACACCTTCGAGGTCATCGCCACCGACGGTGACTCGTATCTCGGCGGCGAGGACTTCGACTACGCGATCGCCGAGTGGCTCGAGCGCGAGTTCAAGGCGGAGCACGGCCGCGATCTCTCCGGCGATCAGTCCGCGCGGCTGCGCATGAAGGAAGCCGCGGAGAAGGCGAAGGTCGAGCTCTCGGAAGTCGAGACCACGAACATCCAGCTGCCGTTCCTGACGCGCATGCCCGACGGCAGCCGGCCGAACTTCGAGCGGCCGCTGACTCGCGCGAAGCTCGCGGAGCTGTGCAAGCCGCTGGTCGAACGCACGCTCGCTCTGTGCGAGCGCTGTATCTCGACGGCGCGCGTGGTGAAGGGCGAGATCGGCGAAGTCCTCCTGGTCGGCGGGCAGAGCCGCATGCTCTCGGTGCGAGAAGGCGTGAAGAAGTTCTTCGCCAAGGAGCCGCGCCGCGACATCAATCCCGACGAAGTCGTGGCGATGGGCGCCGCGCTGTACGCGTACTCACTCACCGCCGACAGCCTGAAGGAAGACGCGGTCGACGCCGCCGACGACGCGTACGCCGTCGCGGTGCGCGAGACCGCCGTCGCGCGCAAGATCCTCGACGAGGTCGAGCAGCTCCGCTCGAAGCCGCTCGACGACAGCGGCCTGGCCGCGCGGCTCACGGCGCTCCTGAAGGCGACCGAGGGCGACGGGCCGGTGCCGCAGGGATTCGGGGACCGCACCGGCGGCGGCCCGATCAGCGAGATCGGCCCGATCACGTTCGGCGAGGAAAAGCCCGCCGCGCCCAAGACGAAGACCAAGGCGCGCGCGTTGCTCGAGGCGCCCAAGCCGGAGCCGAAGCGGAAGACGAGCGCTCCGAAGGCCGCGGCGCCGAAGCCGGCCCCGAAGCCGGCGGAAGCACCGCTCCCGCCCGCGCCCGCCCCCGCGGCTCGGGAAGAGCCGAAGACCAGGGCGAAGACCAAGACCGGCGCGAAGGCCGCCAAGAAGCCGAAGCCGCCCAGCGAGTTCAGCGAGCTGATCGAGCGCAGCAAGATCGGCGACGAGGACTTGCCGACCGGCCTGGAGGGGCTGCGCAACGAATTGCTCCAGATCGACTACAAGGCGACCGAGCTGATCGAGAAGTTGGCCGACGAGCTGCCGACCGGGGCCGCGGCCGACCTGCTCGACATCGCCAAGGAGCGGCTGTCCGAGAGTGTGCTCGCGGCCAAGGGCGCGCAGCAGGAAGTCGTCGACAACCTGAAGAGCGCCGTCGGGCACAAGAATGCGCGGCGCGTGAATCTGCGCGACGTGACTTCGCTGCCGCTCGGCATCGCGGCCGTCGGAGACATCTTCACCGTGCTGATCGAGCAGAACGTGGTCGTGCCGACCGAGTACCAGCGAATGTTCACCACGAATCAGGACGGCCAGGCCGAGGTGGAGATCCGCGTCTTTCAGGGCCGCTCGAAGGCGGTACACGACAACCAGTTGCTCGGCTCGTTCATCCTCGAGGGCATCGCGCCGGCCCGGCGCATGGAGCCGAAGATCGAGGTCGCCTTCCGCATCGACGAGAACGGCATCCTCGCGGTGAAGGCGCGCGACGCCGAGTCAGGCGCGCAGCAGGGCATCCGCATCGAGGACCCCCTCGGCCTGCAGCAGGTCGAGCCGTCGCAGGCGAAAGAGCGACCGGGCCCCGCCGAGCCCGCCGAACCCAGCGAGAAGCCACCCGAAATCGAGCGTTAGTCAGCTCCGGATCTTCTCGAGCAACCCGTTCGATACGCAGAGGCGAGGCGAGGGCCGCCCCGAGCCGAGCCAGCAAGCGGCGCAGCCGCGCGATGCGTGAGAGTTGGGGTCAGCCAGGATGGCCCGCCCGATTCAGCAGGCGAACGAAGTCGATCAGGCGCGACTCTTTCTTCCGAGCTCGCCCGCGGGGTGGCGGCGAGCATAGTCTTGGCGCGTGAAGCCTTTCGCTTCCTGCAGTTGGACCGAGAGCGCGGCGAGCACGAGGACTTCGGCCAGGACGCTGGCGCGTGGCGCGAGGCCGTGTGAGTCGCCCTCGTCCGCCACGGCGGCTTCGAGCACCGCGTCCGCGCCGCGCGCGAGAAGTGAGTCGGTCTGGCCGGTGACCGCGATGATGCGCGCGCCGAAGCGGCGCACCTCTTCGACCGCGCGC
>DATFUE010000188.1:0-10288 GCA_035261165.1 Myxococcota bacterium | reverse complement strand
CCGCGATCACCGCCGTGAAGCGCTCGAGGCGCTCTAGGAACTCGTCTCGCCCTTCGAGGACCCCGATGTGATGGAACGTCGCGTAGTAGCGGGCGCGGAGCTCGCGCGCCTCCGCGAGCGTGCGCTCGAAGTCCTCGAGATCGGACCAGGCGTCTCCGTAGTACGGACCGAAGCTCGAGAGGTCGACGTCGGCCAGATACACGAGGTCGTCCGGGAGTACGCGGAAGAAGGAATGGCCCCGCGTGTGACCCGGCGCGTGAATCACTTCGACTCGCGCAGCGCCGAGATCGAAGACGTCGCCGCCGCGGAAGCCCCGCGCCTCGGGACGCGCCTCGAAGTGGAAGCGCTCGACGACCGCCTTGCGCCACGGCGAGAGCACCGGCTCGGGATAGCCGTAGAGCTCCATGAGCGCGTCGAGCGACTGGATGCCCGCCAGGTCGGCTTCGTGGAAGTGCCACGGCACGTCCCGGTACAGGAAGCTGCCCGCGATGTGGTCCTCGTGGCAGTGACTGTGGAGCACGCGGTCGGCGCGCGGGCGCTGGGCCGGCTCGCGCGCGACCAGCCCCAGGGACGGGTCGATCACCACGCTCTCGTGCTTCCCGCGCACGACGAGTGAGTTGCCGTGCGGGTACTTTCCGCGCCGCTCGCCGTAGTAGACGGTAGTCGCGCCGAAGCGCTGCTCTTCGAGCGGTTCGCTCACCGCGCGAGGATATCCCCTCGATCGGCCTAGCGTCCGGTCTGGCGCAGCGGATCGAGCAGGCGCGCCAGCTCGGCGGGTGGCAGCAGGCGTTTCTCGAGCGCGAGCTCGCGCACGCGCCGGCCGGTGCGCCACGCCTCGCCGGCGAGCTCGGCGGCGCGGTCGTAGCCGATCGCGGGCGCGAGCGCCGTCACCATCGCCAGGCTCTCCTCGACGAGCGACGCGGCGCGCTCGGCCCGCGCCTCGATGCCCGCCAGACACTTCTCGTTGAACACCCGCGCGGCGCTGGCGAGCAGGCGAATCGACTCGAGCAAGTTGCGCGCGATCACCGGAATCGCCGTCAGCAGCTCGAGCTGCCCCTGCGTGCACGCGGCCGCGATCGCGGCGTCGTTGCCGATCACCTGCGCGCTCACCTGGAGCACGACCTCGCAGATCACCGGGTTCACCTTGCCGGGCATGATCGAAGACCCGGGCTGGATCGCGGGCAGCGAGAGCTCGCCGATTCCGCCGCGCGGGCCCGAGGCGAGCAGCCGAACGTCGGACGCGATCTTCGCGAGCGACACCGCGAGCGTGCGCAGCGCGCCACTCGCCTCCATGCTCGCGTCGCGCGCGCCCTGCGCCTCGAAGTGATCGCGCGCTTCCTCGCTGGCGAGACCCGTCGCGCGGCGCAGCTCCGCGAGCGCGCGCTCGACGAAGCCGGCCGGGCAGTTCAGGCCCGTGCCGACCGCGGTGCCGCCGAGCGCCACCTCCGCGAGTGACTCGCTGGCGCGCGCGACGCGCTCGCGGCCGAGCTCGACCTGGCGCGCCCAGCCGGCGAACTCCTGGCCCAGGCGCACCGGGGTCGCGTCCATGAAGTGCGTGCGCCCGAGCTTCACGACGCCGTCGAAGGCTAGCGCCTGTGCGCGCAGCACGTGCTCGAGCCCGGCGAGCGCGGGCTCGAGGTCGTCGCGCAGCGCGAGCCGCGCCGCGACGTGCAGCGCGGTCGGAATCACGTCGTTCGACGACTGACTCGCGTTCACGTGGTCGTTCGGGTGCACCGGCTTCGGCGTCGCCCGCTCGGCGAGCAGCGCGCGCGCGCGCGCCGCGATCACCTCGTTCGCGTTCATGTTCGTCGACGTGCCCGAGCCGGTCTGGAAGACGTCGATCGGGAAGTGCGCGTCGAGCTTCCCGTCCGCGACCTCGGCCGCGGCGTCGGCGATCGCCCGCGCGACGTCGGGCTCGAGCACACCGAGCTCCGCGTTGGCGAGCGCCGCGGCGCGCTTCACCAGCCCGAGCGCGCGCAGGAAGACGCGCGGGAAGCGCTCCCCGCTGATCGGGAAGTTCTCGACCGCGCGCTGCGTCGACGCGCCCCAGAGCGCATCTGCCGGCACGCGCATCTCGCCCATGGAATCGCGCTCGATCCGGGTTCGTTCCGTCGTCATGCGGGAAGCTTAGCGGCGCGGCCCCTCGTGTAGACTCGCCGCATGGCGCAACCCGAGCCGGAGAAGCTGAAGGCGTACCTCGGACTGATCTTCGGCTCGCTCGGCGGCGCCATGACCTCCGCGATGATCTCGCTCGGCGATCGCCTCGGCCTGTACCGAGTGCTGGCGGAGCGCGGGGCGCTCTCGAGCGCCGAGCTCGCGGCCGCGACCGGCCTGAAGGAGCGCTGGCTGCGCGAGTGGCTCTATCAGCAGGGCGCCGCGGGCGTGCTCGAGCACAAGGGTGAGGAGCGCTTCGCGCTCTCGGCGGAGGGCGAGGCCGTGCTCGCCAACGAGGGCCATCCCGCGTTCGGCGCCGGCTTTTTCGCACATCTCCCGCAGACGCTCGGCGTGGTAGAGAAACTCCCCGAGGCGTTCCGCAGCGGTGTCGGGCTGCCCTACGACGCGTTCGGACCGGAGGGCGCGGCGGGCATCGAGCGCGGCTTCGCGCCCTGGTTCCGCACGATGCTCGTGCCGATGGCGATTCCGCGCCTGCCCGGCGTGGCCGACGCGCTGCGGCGCGGCGGCGCGGCGGCGGACGTGGGCTGTGGCTCCGGGGTCGCGGTGCTCGAGCTCGCGCGGGCGTTCCCGAACGCGACCTTCCACGGCTACGAGATCTCCGAGCACGCCCTCGCGCGCGCGCGGGAGAACCAGAAGCGGGCCGGGCTCGCGAACGCGCGCTTCCACGACGCGCGCTCCGAGTCACTCCCCGGCGATGCCAGCCTCGACTTCGTCACCGCCTTCGACTGTCTGCACGACATGGCGCACCCCGAGCGCGCGCTGGCAGCGGTGCGCCAGTCACTTCGGCCGGGCGGCGTCTTCCTGATCTGCGACATCAAGGCGCGCGACAGCTTCGCCGAGAACGTGCGCAAGAATCCCATGGCGGCGATGATGTACGGCACGTCGGTGCTCACGTGCATGTCGTCCGCGCTCTCCGAAGCGGACGGCCTGGGCCTCGGCACCCTCGGTTTTCCCGAGTCACTCGCGCGCAAGATGTGCGCCGAGGCCGGTTTCTCGCGCTTCGAGCCGATCGATTTCGGCCACCCCGTGAACGCCTTCTACGTGGTGCGGCCTTGAGCTGCTAGGCCCGACTCCGTCCACCTCGGGCGCGCCGAGCGCGCGCCCGAGGTGGACGGGGTCGTCTAGCCAGCTCGCTACGGGATGATCAGCGTTGCGTCGCCCTTGCAGCGGACCGTGAACGATCCCTTCGTGCCGTCGCCGTTGACCTTGAACTTGACCTTGGGCGTGGTGCTGAACGCCAGCTGTGCGCTCGCGATCTCGGGCGCGCTCATCAGCGCGAGCACGGTGTCCAGCTTGCAATTCACCTGCACCAGGCCGGTGGACTTCGCGCCGCTCGCCTGGCCGATGACGGAGCACTTCTCGATGACCAGCGCACCGCCGGTCGCGGACACGCCGTCGAACTGGACGTCGAGGGTCGACGACTTGACCTGCTTGACGAGGACCTTCTTCGTATTGTGTTTGGCCGTGGGGGCGGGGGTAGCGTAGGAGATCGTCACGACTGCGCCCGCGGTGCCGACGCCCGTCACGGTTCCGGACGCGTGCTCGCTTCCGACGCCTCCGCCCACCTCGCAGACGTTGTCGTTCGGATCGCTGGCGTCCACGATGGCGAACGTGTCGTCGGCCAGCGTCGCAACCGCTTTACCACCGTTGACGACGTTGGACTGCAGAGTGACTGCGGTCTGTGTCAGCGCCTTGCCATCCAGCACGGCCCCGGTGATCAGCGAAATGTTCGTCGCAGCCAGGATGACCCCCTTGAATCGGGACGCCGCTCCAAGAGTCACTGCGCCGGTGACCTGCCAGAAGATGTTCTTGGGCTGTGCGCCGCCCCGGAGAATGACCTGCTTGGCCGCGGCGATGTCGAGCGTTCCCGCCACCTGGAAGATCCAGACGCCGCTTGCGCTGCCCGAGAGGGTGAGATCCGTCGGTATCGTGAGCGCGCCGGCCCATTTGTATACGCCGGGGACGAGGGTCTGGTCCGTGAGGGTTCCTGCGCCCAGGTCGATGACCGTCGGTGCGCGCCCAGCGGCGTCGGCGTACGCGGTCAGCATGTCGGCAACGGCCACAGTCAGCTTCGCGGGAGTCGGAGGGTCATAGTCCGAGGCAAAGATCTTCCCGTCGACCAGAGACGATGTCGAGAACGTGCCCCCGGCGGGCAGTACTTGCGCGAGTCCAGTGAGGCTGGCCGCGGCACTTGGACTGACTCCGACGTCCCCGATGATCGAGGTCGTTCCAGTGGTCGTGATCGCGGTCTCCGCCAGAATCGTGAAGCCGCCCGCTGCTCCCAGGTCGACGCCGCCGCCGGCCCGCGAGTCACTGGCACCCAGGAGCGGCCCTGCCAACATCGCAGCAAGGATTAGTGACTTGTAGTTCAATTCGTCTCCTCTTCGGCGGCGCCTTCGCGTCTGGCCGTTTGTGCAATTTGTGCGATTCTCGGCGCTCGCCTTGCCCCCCCGGGCGACACGCAGCCGGACACACCAGTGCTGCAAGATCCAGTCCCCGCGGAAGTCACTGTGCGAGGTGGTGCGATCAGTCCGCGGGGGGCGCTCTCCCGGCGACCTCAGCGGATCTCCCGCGATCGCGGTACGATCCGGGTCGCACTCGATAGGGAGAAACGGATGCTCCGCGCACTCGACATCGCGACATCGCTCGGCGCGACACTCGCGCGTGTGGGAGCCGGCGCGCAGATCGGCGCGCTCGGCGCGCGCCCGGTGCAAGCGCTGCAGCTCTACGAGTTCGAGGGCTGCCCGTTCTGCCGCAAGGCGCGCGAGGCGCTGTCGATCCTGGATCTCGACGCCGACGTGTTTCCGTGCCCGAAGAACGGCCCGAGGTTCCGGCCGGAGGTGCAGCGCCGCGGCGGGAAGGCGCAATTTCCGTGGCTCGTCGATCCGAACACGAGCCTCGAGATGTACGAATCCGACGCGATCGTCCGCTACCTGTTCGAGCGCTACGGCGACGGCCACGTGCCGCTCGCGCTCGGCCTCGGCGTGCTGACCGACGCGTCGGCGCAGCTCGCGAGTCTCTGGCGCCCCGGCTTCGGCGTGTTCTACCGGCCGGCGCGCGCCCCCGAGCAGCCGCTGGAGTTGTGGAGCTTCGAGGCGTCGCCGTTCTGCAGGCTCGCGCGCGAGCAGCTGTGTGTGCTCGAGCTCCCGTATCGGCTCCACAACGTCGCGAAGGGCAGTCCGAAGCGCGCCGCGTTCGTGGAGCGCTCCGGGAAGATGATGGTGCCGTACCTGCTCGACCCGAACACCGGCAAGGAGATGTTCGAGTCGGCGGACATCGCCGCGTATCTCGAGACGACCTACGCGGTTCCAGAGTGACCGCGCCGAAGTTCGAGACCCTGATCGTGCGCGCGGACGGCGCGGTCGGACGACTCATTCTGAATCGGCCCGAGCGCCTGAACGCGCTCGGCGCGAGCATGATGCGCGAGCTGATCGATGCCGCGCGCTACTTCGATACGCAGCCGAACGTGCGCGCGGTGATCGTCTCCGGGGCGGGCCGCGCGTTCAGCGCCGGCGCGGACCTGCGCGACTCACCGGTCGCGGACGCGTCGGCGCGCTCCGGCAACTCGTGGGCGGTGCGCCGCGAAGTCGGCCAGCTCGGCCTGCGCATGGCGGACGCCGTCGAGACGCTGCGCGCGGTCACCGTCGCGCAGATCCATGGCTACGCCGTAGGCGGCGGCGTCGTGCTCGCGGCGGCCTGCGATCTGCGCGTCGCGGCGGACGACGCGGTGTTCTCGATCCCCGAGATCGAGCTCGGCATTCCACTCGCCTGGGGCGGCATCCCGCGGCTCGTGCGCGAAATCGGCCCCGCCCTGACCAAGGAGCTGGTGATGACCTGCCGGCGCTTCGGCGCCGCCGAGGCGAAGGCGGCCGGCTTCCTGAATCGCGTGGTGCCCGCGGACCAGCTCGCCGCCGAGGCGGAGTCGCTGGCCGCGCAGGTGGCCGCGATGCCCTCGGTGCCGATCGCGATCACGAAGGAGCACGTGAACTCGGTCGCGCGCGCGATGGGCGCGGGCTCGACCTCGTTCTCCGACGGCGACGCCCTGCTCGGCGCCGCCTTCGACCCCGAGTCACTCGAAGCGGCGCAGAAGTATCTCGAGCGGACGGTCGGACGCAAAGAGAAATAGGTCGTGACTCGCCGCCCGCGCGTCGCCCGCGCCTCCTCACCCGGCGGGTACGCCTGAGGTTCGTCGGCATCCGCTTTTGAGTGAGTGAGTGACGGGTCTCGGTCTTCTCGAAGCCGTCGGCGAAACACCGCGACGGCGAGACGGCGCCCGCCGAAGCGCCGGCCGCTGTTCCCTCTCATCCGGCCTCAGGGCAGGATTTCGACTGGCGTTCCGTCCGGCACCGCGCGCACCAGCTCGTCGATCTCGGCGTTGGTCACCGCGATGCAGCCGTCGGTCCAGTCGAACAGCACGTGCGCCGAGCCGAGCCAGTCGAACCCCTCGCGCAGGCCATGGATCTCGATGCCGCCGCCCGGCGCAGCACCCACCGCCTTGGCGCGCACGAGATCGTCCGCGTTCGGGTACGAGAGCTCGAGCGCCGCGTGAAACGCCGTCTCCTTGGTGCGCTTCGCCGCGGTGTACAGACCTTCGGGCGTGCGCTGATCGCCGCGCGCCGTCTTCGCGCCGACGGGCCGACCGCCGAGGGCGACCCGATAGGACTTGAGCTTCGCGCCGTGCCAGTAGAGCGTGAGCGTGCGCTCCGCCTTGCGGACCACCAGGCGATCGGCCTGGAGCACGTGCGGCAGCGCTTGCGCCGGCGAGTCACTCGCCAGCGAGAGGGCCGCGGCGAGCAGCACGGCGAGCGCGCGAGTCACTCGCAACCGGTCGTCCCCCGCGCGACGCAGATCGCCGAGAATCCCCCGCCCGGGCTGCGCAGATTCGTGACCTGGCCCTGATACACCCGGGCCCCCAGCAGCAGGATCTCGTCGCGGTACGCGTACGCGCGCACGTCGAACTTCATCGCGCGCGGGCCCTGGAGGGTTTCGACGGTCACTTCGCCCGGCTCGACGCGCCGCTGCGCGACGTAGCGCGGGTCGAGCGCGATCTCCGCGAGCTTCTTGCGCGAGAGCTTGTCGCCGCGGTAGACCGCGCGGCTGCCGAACGCGGCGCACGGCTTGAACACCCAACGGCTTCGCTCGTCCCAGGCGCGCTCGATCCCGAGCTCCGCGAGCGGCAGCGTCTCGGGCACGATCTCGGCGAGGAATTCGGCGTCCTCCCGCGCGATCCCGAGGCGCGCGAGCGCGGCCGGCGACGAGAACAGCGCGAGGCGCCGCTTGTTCGCCAGCAGGTGGTGCTCGCGGGGGGCTGGAGTCACGACCACTTCGCGCGCGAGATAAGCCGCGCGCAGTGCCGCGCTGCGCGGCTGCTCGAGCAGGAAGTCCGTGTCGCGCAGATAGACGAGATCGACGTCCGCGAGGGGCGCCCCCGCGTCGCGGATCTCGGCGCGGATGCCGGAGCGCCGGAACAAGTCGAGAAACAGCTCGAACTCCGGGTACAGGAACTGCTCGCGCGGGCGCTCGTCGACGATCGCGAGGCTGCGCAGCTCCGCGCGCTCGCCCCGGGCCGCCGAGAGCTCCCTCCGGAAGGAACGCGTGATCCGCTCCTGGATCGCCTCGACCGGCAAGAGGTCCGAGCAGAGGCAGGCGAGCTGCTTCGGGTCGCAGAGCGAGGCGGTGTGCAGTCCATTGAGCAGCGCGCCGCCGGCGTTCGTGTTGATCTCGATGAGTCGCGGGCCCTGGGGCCCGATGTGGAAGTCGTAGCCCATGAAAACGCCGAAGTTCCCCGGCGCGAAGCGCTCGATCTCGCCCGCGCCGGCATCGACTTCGTCCTGGTACGCCGCCGAGTGCGCGAGCTCGAAGAGCAGTGCGATCGCCCGGCGAATCGCGCCGAAGTGTTCGGGCGAGAGCGCGATCACGGTGCGACCCGCGTACGGAATCTCCGCGGCCCTCTCACTCACTTCACGCACGCCGGGCCTTCGCGCGCGCCGAGCGCGCGCCCGGCAGACAGCGCACCGCGGCCTCGCGGCAGCAGTTCTCAGTCAGATAGTCGACGAGACCGCGCATCGCCGCGAAGTCCGCCGAGTAGATCAGCGAACGCCCCTCGCGGCGACACACGACGAGTCCCGCCCGCTTGAGCTGCGCCAGGTGGAACGACAGGGTCGGACCCGGCAGCTCGAGCCGCTGCGCGATCCGTCCCGCCGGAAGACCCTCCGGCCCGCGGGCGACGAGCGCGCGGAAGATGCGCAGCCGCGTCTCCTGCGCCAGCGCCCAGAGCGAGCCGACCGCCACCGATATTTCCACGACTCTGGAAATATCGAAGTGACCGGCGAGCGTCAAGCCGCGCTGGGACGTTCGAGCGGACGCGGTAGACTCGCGCGCCGTGAAGCTCCGCTGGGCAGCGCTGGGGTGGGTGGCGTTGGCGTGTGCGTCGGGGGCGCCGGCGCCCGAGCACGCGTCCAACGCGGCGAAGGCGGCCGAGTCCGCCGAGATCGCCTTCCCGCCGACCGGGCCGGTCGACCTGCGGCCCGCGGGCTCACCGCACGAGGGCACGCTCTATCAGCTGCTGATGAGCTACGAAGGCCGCACCGAGGTCAGCGAGGACCGGCCCGGGGCGTCCGAGGACCGCACGCGGATGGTCGACGAGAAGGTCTCCCTGCAGATCGACTATCGAGAGATGCCCGTCGCCACGCCCACGAGCGCCGAGATCGCCTCGTCGCTCGTGCTCGAAGCGCTGAACCGGCGCATGCGCATGTCGCCGCCGGGCGAGGAGCACGTGATCGAGATCGGCGACGACCGGCTCCGCGTCCAGGTGAACAACAAGGTCGAGACGGATCTGCGCGGCGCGCAGCCGAAGCAGGATCTGACGCCGCGCACCGTGCTCGGGAAGTCCTTCGCGCTGGTGCTGGACGACGCGCTCGGGAACCCGAAGGTGATCACGATCCGCGGCATCCCGCCCGCGAAGAAGATGCTCGTCACGCTGCCGCTCCGCGAGTCTCTCGGCTATCTGCAGATCGGCTACCCGGATCACCCGGTCTCGCCCGGAGACACCTGGCACGCGAAACGCTTCTTCCCGAATCCGATCGGAAAGCTCGGCCTGGCGGTCGACGTGGAGCTCCGGCTCGTCGGCTTCGAACGCCTCGGCGAGGCCCCGTGCGCGCGCGTCGTGCTGCGCTCGTTCGTCGACGCGAAGGACGTGAACAGCGAAGTCGGCTTCGCCTTCGACGAGGTCCGCCTGCAGCTGACCGGCGACGCGTGGCTCGACCTCGAGACCGGCCAGGTCGCGGCCGCGCGCATCGAGGACGTCGCCGCCGTCTCCTATCACAAGACCGCGGCCGCGATCCCCGCGCGCGTGCGCATGCGCTACGAGAGCCGCTCGGCACTGCAGCGACTCGACTCGCTTGCGGCGAGCGCCACCTGGGCCGACGGCACGAAGCGCTTCAGCGCCGTCAAATAGCGGGTTGTGTTCCAGAGATTGGGCTCAGCGGAGCTAGGGCGGTGCGCCGTCCTGTCACGAAGCAAGATGCTAGGCGGCGTACTTGAGCGCGTGCTCTGCGCCGTTCTGGATCCGGCGAGTGGGAAGCGACCGACGGTAGTAGCCGGCCCAGCGCGCGGGCAGCGGGACGCAGCTTGGAAACACCCGCGCGCGCAGCACGTCCTGGACGTTGAGGCGACGCGGCAGCAGCCCGAGCCGCTGCGCCGGCGATGCGTCTCGCTTGCGCTCCGACAGCGACTTCATCGTGTTGCGCCACACCAGGAACACGAACAGCCGGTATGCCGCACACGCGCGCCGCTTCGAGAATGCGATCGTCTCGCGCTTGTGATTCGCCTGGGAGTGCCGGATCAACAGGTCGACGAGATTCACCGGGAACAGCGGATTCTCAGGTGTGCGCGCGATTCGCGAGGGCGTCGTCTCGTGGCACAGCGCGCGTCCCAAGCGCCGAACCCGTGCCAGCGCGCGGGGATACGCGGGATGCTGATCCGAGCGGATCGTCGCGCGGGCGCCCTCGGGCACGACGATCTCGAGCAGCACTGCCATCTCGCGCTCGATCGAGCGCGGATCCGGCCGGCCGAACCTTGCCTCGAGCTCCTGGCGGCGACGGCGCTGTCGGTC
>DATFUE010000187.1:0-5876 GCA_035261165.1 Myxococcota bacterium | reverse complement strand
GCGCGTTCGCACGCCGTTTCCGAGGGCACCCCCCATCTCGTGTACTTCAATGCACCGGCCGTGGGCGCGGACGGCAACTGCGGCGTGGTCGCGATCGAGGTGCGCGACGCGGACCACAGCTACTCGATCACGGACGGCGACGACTCGCGCGAGTTCCGCTTGCCCCCGAGCAGCTGTCACAAGGTGAAGCCCTACGAGGGTGACGCCGCGGGTGCCGCGGTGATCCCGCTGCCGCGAGAGGATTTCGCGGTGCGCGCTCCGGATGCGAGCCTCGTTGGCGCAGTCACGCCGACCCCGACCGTCGCCGCCGCCCCCGCAGGTGGCGGGCTCGGCGGTCTGGTGGGTGGTCTGCTCGGTGGTCTGGGGGGTCTGCTCGGCGGCTTGCTCGGCGTGCCTCCTCCGCCTCCCCCTCCCCCGGCTTCGACGAGCACCGCGGTGGCGAGCGCCCCCGCGGCGAACCAACCGCGCACCTCGACCGTCAGTGAGACGGCGGTGAATGGCGCGACCTTCCCGATCGACGCAGTTTCCGGCCGCCCCGTGATCGCGTTCTCGGAGCGCGGCATCCCGGTCGATCCCGCCGACCCCAATGCCTGGGGCAGTGGCGCCGGCGGCATCTACCTGACCGACGGCACCTCTACCTTCGTGGCGCTCGTTGCGCAGCTCGGCGACGTGAAGATGCGCGCGTTCGACCCGGGCTCGCAGTCGTGGAAGTGAGTGACTAGCGACCGCCGTAGGGATCGCCGGGCAGGTCGGGGCTGTGGCGGAAACGCCGATGGCTCCACATCCACTGCTCTGGATGCGTTCGGATGATCTCCCCGAGCGCCTCGTTGCAAAGGGCGGTGAGTAACTCGGCGTCCTTGCGGCGGTCGCCCGTATCCGGAGTCAAGAGCGGGGGCCGGATCACCATGCGATGGTGGTCCGGCCCCACGCGTGTGGAGTAGACCGGAACGACCGGCGCGCCCGTGCGCAGCGCCAGCACCGCGACGCCCAGCGAAGTCGAGGCGCGCGCGCCGAGGAACGGGACGAAGGTGCCGCGCGAGCGCCGCGCGTACTGATCGTTCAGCACGGCGACGGCTCGGCCCTGCTTCACCGCGCGCAGCATCCGGGGCAGCACATTTCGGTGTAGCAGCAGCTCCGCGCCCGTGCTGGTTCGCTGTCTCGAGAGCTCGTCGCGCAGCAGGCGGTTGCCGATCGGGCGCCCGACGACCGTGACCGGAATGCCGTAGGCCGGGACCGCGCGGGCCATGACCTCGAAGCTGCCGATGTGGAGCGTCACGGCGACCGCGCCCTTGCCGGCCCCCAGCACTGCGTCGGCGATCTCGAGCCCCCCGATCTCGAAGCGCGCCCGCAGGTCGTCGGCGGTCCAGCTCCGGCCGCGGGCCACGTCGATCAGGCTGAACGCGAGACTCACGTAGCTCTCGCGCCCGATCCGCACTCGTTCGGCCTCCGGGAGCTCCGGGAACGCGATCCGGAGGTTGGTGAGCACGTAGTGCACGCGCTTGCCGCCTCGATCGAAGATGGCGCGAGCCAGGCGCGCAGCGACCCGTTGCGCGGTCGCGAGCGGGATCGCGCCGAGCGCGGTGACTGCGCTCCGGAACGCGGCGTACTCGGCGAGCTCGCGCGGTGTGTACACGGACCGGGCGAAGATATCAGAGGTGGGCGGCGACGCGTTCGCCTACACTGGTCCGCGATGCTGGAGGGTGAGCGACATCTCTCGCTGGTCACGTTCCGCCGCGACGGCCGGGAGGTGGCGACACCGATCTGGTTCGCCGAGGAGGGCGGCGCGCTGGTCGCCTTCACGGCTGGCGATGCCGGCAAGGTGAAGCGGCTGCGGAACTCGCCGCGCGCACGATTCGCCGCATGCGACGCGCGCGGACGCGTTCACGGGCCGTGGCGCGACGCCACCGCTGAGGTCCTGACCGCTCCCGCCGACGTCGCCCGCGCGCTCGCCAGCCTGCACGCCAAGTACGGCTGGCTGATGGCCCTCGCCGACTTCTTCTCGCGGCTCACCGGCAGATACGCCAGGCGCGCGTACCTTCGAGTGACTCCAAGTCCTTAGCCGTGTGCGGGCGCTCCCGCGTGAGTCACTAGGAGCTGAACCTCGGGCGGCGTTTGTCGATGAAGGCGTGGATGGACTCCTGGCCGTCAGCGGCGACGGCGCCGGAGGCCATGACCTCCATCGCGTAGGCGTAGGCCTTGGGCTGGTCGAGATCGATCTGCGCGTAGTACGCCTGCTTGCCCAAGCCCTTCGAGAAGGCGCTGCCGCGAGTCGCGCGGCGAATCAGCGCGTCGGTCGTCGCGACGAGCTCCCCGGCGGGCACGACGCGATTCACGAGGCCCCACTCCGCCGCGGTGCGCGCGTCGATCTTGTCGCCGGTGAACAGCATCTCCAGCGCTCGCTTGCGACCGATCGCGCGCGAGACACTCACCATCGGCGTGGTGCAGAAGAGCCCGCCCGCGCCGCCCGGCGTCTGGAACTCCGCTTCCTCGGACGCGACCGCGAGGTCGCATGCGGCGACCAGCTGACAGCCCGCGCCGGTCGCGAGCCCCTGGACGCGCGCCACGACGGGCTGCGGAATCGCCTGCACCGCGGTCATCAGCTCGGTGCAGACGGCGAGCAGACTGCGCATGCCCGCGAGATCGCGATTCAGCATGTCCGCGTAGTCGTGTCCCGCGGAGAACACGGGCCCACTCGCGGCGAGCACGACGCCGCGCGCCTTGCTGGAGCCGATCGCGCGCAGCGCGTCGCGCAGCTCGACCATCACGTCCAGCGAGAGCGGATTGCGCCGCTCGGGTCGGTTCAGCGAGAGAGTCGCGATCGCGTCGCGCTCCTCGAACAGGATGTGCGAGAGCTCCATGTGCACTCCTTGGCCGCGACTCAGGCGTCGGCGGCGAGTAAGTCTTCGATCAGCGCGAGGCTGGTCTGCTCTTGCTCATCGACCGCGCCGTCGGCATGCACCAACTCGCGCAGCGTGTCGAGAAACAGCTTGCGGTGCTCGCGCGGTATCGAGACGGGATCGACGTCGTCGATCGACGGCGGCACCTGTAGCCACGCGTCGACCTGGGCGATTTCGTCGTCGCGCAGACCGAGGCGAGTCACCATGCGGCGCACGAACGCGCGCTCCTCGGATTGCACCTCGAGATCCGCCCACGCGACCGAGCAGATGAACTTCATCAGGCGCAAGCGGTCTTCGCGCGCGAGCGACGTGATCATCCGCGCACTCTCGCATCCGATCGCGCGCGATGTCTAGTCGGCTAGAAGCGCAGCAGAGTCGCGAGGAGGAACAGCCAGGCAGCCGCGCCCACGGCGACCGCAAGGACGATTCCTCGGACCGGGCCGAGCGGCTCCGGGCGCGCGTCGAGCTGGATCGGCCGCTGAGCACGCTCCGGCTCGCTGGCTCGCTCGCGGCGCAAGGCGGGGGCGCCGGCCGCTGCTGCGGCAATCGGCGCTCGACGTGCTGGAAGTCTCGACAGGATTCGCATCCTTTGGCCCTCTTGGGGGGTCGTTTGACTTCGGAGGTCCCTGACGCTGAATGCTTTGATGTGCTGGAGATCGTTCCGGTACATCATCCGTTGCGGGATCCTGGAAAACCTCATGCTGGCTGCAGCCAAATGTTGGGCGAGCCGAACGGGCCGGGCTGTGACCTACCTCACTCTTCGTGGCTCCGCTGGCGTTCCCTTACACAAGAGTGCGTCTCTGGCAGGGGTGTCGCGCTACGCGCGATCAAGAACCCGGGCCGCAGGGTGCGCGCGCAGAGCGGCAGCGTGATCAGCACGGCGGCGGCCGCCACGAACACCCCCGCGCACGCGAGCGCACCGAAGGCGCGCAGCGGTGGAAGCGCCGAGGCGAGTAGCGCGAGGAACAACGGACTCGCGAGCGCGCCCTGGGCGATCGGCCGGCCGACGTCGCGCAGCGCGACCGACACCGAAACGTGGAGCTCTGCCCCCGCCGCGCCAAGCTCGCGAACGCGCGAGAGATAGAGGAGCGCGGGACCCGAGGCCGCGGCGGCGACCAGCGGCACCAACGCGCTCGTCACGGAGTCGAGCGGGAGCCCGAGCGGGCCCATCGCCCCGAGCACGAAGAGCGCGGCGAGCGCCGCAGGCAGTACCGTGAGGGCGCCCGCGACGGCGCTCTCGAGCGCGAGCGACGCGATCGCTCCGATCGCCATGATCACAATCAGTACCGCGAGCGGGGCCGCGCGGCCGAGGCGCTCACTCTCGTCGGCCGCTGCGAATTCTTCGCCGACGAGACGCAGCGCGTCGGAGCGTCCGAACAGAAATTCGCTGCGCGCCTCGAGCTCTCGCCGCAGGGCGGCAACGACACGCGCGTCGCGCGCGTCGGCGATGAGGTCGATCGCGAGCAGACGCCGCGCGGCGTCGATCCCGTAGCGGAAGCGCTCCGGCGCCTCGCGCGCGAACAGGTCGTACGCGGCCTCGACCTGCGCGCGCGTCGCCGGGACCACTGCGAAGCCCGGGTCGTCGTCGTGGGTTGCACGCATCGCGGGGAGGACGGCGGCGTCGAGGAGCGAGCGCACCGAGCCGACGGCTGGCTGCTCCGCGGCTCTGCGCTCGAGGTCCTGTACGCGCTCGAGAAACAGCGGCTCTGCGGCGCCGCCTGGAGCTCCGGAGTCGACGACGACGCGCAACAGGGCCGTTCCGCCGAAGTCACGGACGAGGAGCCCGAGACCGTCACTCGCCTGTGTATGGGCGGGGGAGAAATGCCCGTCGCTCGCGTCGCCGCGGAGCTCGCGCGCGCCGAGCACCGCGAGCACGGCGAGTGCGAGGGACAGCGCGAAGCGCGCGCGCGGGACTCGAGCCGCTCGCAGCGAGCCGTCGAGCCGCGCGAGGGCAAGGTCGAGCAGCGCGCCGAGCGGCGCGGCAGAGGAGCGGGTGCGCCGCGCAGCCGTTGGGAACGCGAGCAGGAGCGCGGGCACGCCGAGGCCGACGAGCGACAGCGATGCGGCGACGCCGCATGCGCTCGCGAGCGCGAGCGGCCGCACCTCGGGGCGCGCGAAGAGCGCGAGCGACGCGAACGCGACGCCGCCGGCGAGCGCCGCCGCGGCGAGCGGCGCACCCGCGGCGCCGAGCGCGCGCTCGACCGCACCGCCGAGCTCGCGGCCGGCGCGCTGCTCGCTCGCGATGCGCTGCAGCAGCGCGATGCCCGTCGCCGCGGCGCTCGCGCACACGAGACACGGCAGGATCGCGGCCGCAGCCCCCAAGGGCACGCGCGCGAGCGCGAGCGCAGCCGCGCACCAGACGAGTGCCGCCGCCGCCAGCGCCGCGAGGGCGATGCCCGTGCGCAGGCTGCCGGCCGCGAGCGCGCCGAGCAGCGCCAGCCCGAGCAACGCGAGCGCAGTCACCCACGACAGATCGCGGCGCGCGGCGCGCTCGAGCTCGAACGCGCGCTGCGCGCTGGACGCGGCCGCGAACGCGACGGAAGGCGGGCGATCGAACTTCGCGCGCAGTGACTCGACCAGCGCGTGGACGTCGCGCGCCGGCGCCCCCGGCACCAGCTCCGCATGAATCAACGCCGCGCGCTCGTTCGCCGCGGCCACGCCGCGCAGCAGCGCGCGGTCGGCGCTCGCGCGCGCGCGCAGCCGGCGGAGCGCGGTCGGGTCGTCGCGGCCCTCGAGCGGCAGCGCGCGCAGCTCGAGCCGGCCGTCCTCCTGCACCAGATGCGGGCGCACGCTGAGTGAGTCGACGCCCGCGACCAGGTCGGTCCGCTCCGACAGCTCTCGCGTGGCGGACGCGACGCCGGCGAGACACTCCGCCGACCACAACCCGGCGTCGCAGACCAGCTCGACCAGGAGCGTCTCGCCGCGCGCCAGCGGCTCCCCCCGGGTCGCGCTCCCGAGAGCGCGCGCGCCAGTCACGGG
>DATFUE010000186.1:0-4240 GCA_035261165.1 Myxococcota bacterium | reverse complement strand
GCGCAAGCTCTTCGCGAACTCCCAGGAGTTCTCGGGTCTGTCGCAGTCCGACGAGATGGTGCTCTCGCTCTCCGTGGATCGCCCGACGTTCTTCAACTTCCTGAACCCCAACCGCAGCTTCTTCCTGAACTTCCAGATGTTCCTGCGCTACCTGCCGAATTACAAAGGCGGCGCGCGCAACAACGACGGGATGTACGGCAGCGCGGCGGGCCCGCTCTCGACACAGATGGTGCTCACGTTCTTCACCGGCTACTTCCAGGATCGGCTCGCCCCGCGTGTGTCGATGGTGTGGTGGCCGATGGAGTCACAGGGCGCAGTGATCACGGGTCTCTCGTACCGCTGGAACGACGCGTTCTCGACCACCATCGGCTACTCGAACTTCTTCGGTCACGTTCAGCAACAGCAGGGCGCCTATTTCCCGATCGCGCAGTACGGCTCGATCGAGAACTACAACACCGCGATCCTCGGCCGCGGCCCGGCGCCGGTTCTGAACCGGGATCAGGCGGAGCTCCGCTTCCGTTACACCTGGTAGCTTCCGACGGGGGGATCCCGAGGCGCTGACGCTTCCGATGATCGCGTGGGCTAGGCTTCGCGCGTGACGCTCCGCATCGCGGTGCTGCTGTCCGGCCAGGGCACGACCTTCGAGCGCCTCGTCGAGGAACGCGCGAAGGGCGCGCTCGACGTCGAGTTCAGCGCGGTGATCTCGTCCAAGCCCGACGCCCCCGGCCTCGCGCGCGCGCGCCGGCACGGAATCCCCGCGCACGTCGTATCGCGCAAGGAGCACCGCGAGGAGCGCGCCTTCAACGACGCGCTCCACGCCGTGCTGGCGAAGGACCCGCCCGAGCTGCTGGTGCTCGCGGGCTTTCTCTCCAAGATCGAGCTGCGCGACTACAACGGCCGGGCGATGAACACCCATCCGGCGCTGATTCCCGCTTTCTGCGGCCGGGGCTTCTACGGCGAGCGCGTGCACCGAGCGGTGCTGGACTACGGCGCCAAGCTGACCGGCGCGACGATTCACTACTGCGACGAACAGTACGACTCGGGGCCGATCATCTTGCAGCAGGCGATCGACGTGCGCGAGAACGACACGCCGGCGACGCTCGCCGCGCGCGTCGCGGCACTCGAGCACGAGCTCTACCCCCGCGCCGTGCAGCTGCACGCGCAGGGCCGCCTGCGCGTCGAGGGCAGGCGCGTCAGGATCCTTCCCTGACGGCGCGTGCGCCCACCCGCGCCAGCGCGCGCGAAGCGTGTCTCAACTCCGCTCGGGTCGGGGCCGATTCTGCGCAACGGAGACTCGCGAGCGGAGGGGCCGAGGCGTGGACAAGCGTGTGCTGGTGGTCGATGACGACCGCCTGATTCGCGAGATGACGCGAGACGCGCTCGTCCAGGAGGGGTTTCGCGTCGCGACCGCGGCGTCGGGCCGCGAGGCGCTGTCGCGCCTGGGCGACGAAGGCCCCTTCGATCTGGTCATCACCGACCTCTCGATGCGCGAGATGGACGGCCTGGAGCTGCTCGAGCGCGTGAAGCGCGCCTCGCCGCACACCGAGGTCATCGTGCTCACCGGCTACGCATCGCTGGAGAGCGCGCTGCAGGCGATGCGCCTGGGCGCCGCCGACTACCTGCGCAAGCCCGTGTCGGCGCCCGAGATCACCTACGGCGTGAAGCGCACGCTCCTGCGCCGCCGGCTGATCGACGAGAACGAGTCACTCCGCGGCTGCATCCAGGCGTTCGAGGCGGCGCGCCCGCTCGCGTCCTGTCTCGAGAGCGGAGACGTGCTGCCGCTCGCGCTCGACATCGTCCTGCGAGTCACCGGCCGCACGCGCGCGATCGCGCGCTTGGTCGACCTGCCGTCGCACGTGGGCGAAGGCGTCGAGCTGCGCGGCTTCGCCGCCGAGCGCACCAGCGAGCTGCGCGGCCTGATCGAGGAGGGGAAGCTCTTCGACCCCACGGAGCTCGAGCGCACCGCCGTCTCGGCGCTGGAGGACATGTCGCCGGCGCTGGCGCAGTTCGGCTTCGAGGAGGGGCAGCTGCTCGCGCTTCCGGTGCGCGTCGAGGGCCGCATAGCGGGCGGCATCTGGCTGTTCTCCGACGGGCGGCCGTTCGCGCGCGACGACCTGGAGCGCGCGGAGCTCGTGGTCGAGCAAGCCGAGCTCGCGCTGATCAACTCCGAGCGCTTCCTCCAGGCGCGCGAAAAGGCGTTCGTCGACGACGTCACCGGCCTGTACAACGCGCGCTATCTCCTGTCGGCGCTCGACCGCGAAGTGAATCGAGCGTCGCGCGCACAGAGCAAGCTCTCGGTGCTGTTTCTCGACCTCGACCGTTTCAAGGCCGTGAACGACCGCTTCGGTCACTTGATCGGCTCGCGCGTGCTGCGCGAGCTGGGTGCGCTCTTGCAGGATTCGGTGCGCGCGATCGACACGGTGGGCCGCTACGGCGGCGACGAGTTCACGATCCTGCTCGTCGACACGGGCCTCGACGGTGCGCTCTCCGTCGCCGACCGCATCCGGCAGTCGGTCGCCGATCACCCGTTCGGCGCCGAGCGCGGTCTCGACGTGCGACTCACGATCTCGATCGGCGTCGCCACCTTCCCGATGCACGGCGAGAGCCGCGAGCGTCTGCTCGACCTGGCCGACAAGGCGATGTATCTCGCCAAGGCGCTCGGCCGCAATCTCGTCTGCTCGGCCGACGATCTGTCGCAACCGCGCCCGCAAGGATCCGGCTCGGGCCTTTGACCCTCCGCCGGACCCCTGTTAGGCTCCGCGCTCCGCGTGACCCGACACAAAGCTGGGACGACGTGCTGCGACTCGATCCATTGGGCGACCTGCGGCGAACACATTTCTGTGGCGACGTGCGCGCGAGCGACGTCGGCCGCGAGGTCGTGCTTTGCGGCTGGGTGCGCAAGCGCCGTGACCACGGCGGGGTGATCTTCGTCGACCTGCGCGATCGCACGGGCATCGCGCAGGTGGTGATCAAGCCGGACTCCGCCCCGCAGGCGCACGAGCGCGCGCAGGCGGTGCGCTCCGAGTTCGTGCTGGCGGTGCGCGGGCGGCTCGAGCGGCGCGAGAAGGACGCGGCGAATCCGAACCTGCCGACCGGCGAGGTCGAGCTGGTCGCACAGGAGCTGCGCATCCTGAACTCCGCTTCGACGCCGCCGTTCGCGATCGAGGACGACGCGGAGATCGACGACGCGGTGCGGCTCGAGTACCGGATCCACGACCTGCGCCGGCCGATCATGCAGCAGCGCCTGTTCGTGCGCCACAAGCTCGCCCAGTCACTGCGGGCGAGCTGCGCCGAGCGCGGCCTGGTCGAGATCGAGACGCCGATCCTCGCGCGCGCCACGCCCGAAGGCGCCCGCGACTTCCTGGTCCCGAGCCGCGTGCACCACGGCAGCTTCTACGCGCTGCCGCAGTCACCGCAGATCATGAAGCAGATGCTCATGGTCGCGGGCTTCGACGGCTACTTCCAGATCGCGCGTTGCTTTCGCGACGAGGATCAGCGCGCGGATCGCCAGCTCGAGTTCACGCAGCTCGACCTGGAGATGTCGTTCGTGCGCGTCGAGGACGTGCTCGAGCTGCTCGAGCACATCACCGTGCGCGCGTTTCGCGAAGTGCTCGGCGTCGAGCTCGAGCGGCCGTTCCCGCGCCTGTCGTGGGCGGACGCGATGCTGCGCTACGGCACCGACAAGCCCGAACGGCGCATCGCGCTAGAGCTCGTGGAGCTCTCCGACACGCTCGCGAAGACCGAGTTCAAGGTGTTCGCGGCCGCGCTCGCGTCGGGCGGCGTGGTGCGCGGGCTCCCGGTGCCCGAGGCCGACTCACTCTCGCGCAGCGAGCTCGACCGCCTGAACGACCTCGCGCGCAGCTTCGGCGCGAAGGGCCTCGCCTGGGCGCGCATCCAGCCCGACGGCAGCTGGCAGAGTCCGATCGCGAAGTTCCTCTCCGACGCGGAGCGCGACGCGATCGCGAAGCGCGCAGGACTTCGCCCGGGTCACGTGATCCTGTTCGGCGCGGATCGCGAGAAGGTCGTGTGCGACGTGCTCGGCCGGATTCGGCTCGAGCTCGGCGCGAAGCTCGAGCGCTGGGACGGGCGCCCGTGGGATCCGCATTTCGTCGTCGGCTTCCCGCTCTTCGAGGAGACCGAAGACGGCAAGCTCACGTACATGCACATGCCCTTCGTCGCGCCGCTCGAGAGCGAGATCGCGAAGCTCGACAGCGATCCGAAGAGCGTCATCGCGACTCAC
>DATFUE010000185.1:0-3003 GCA_035261165.1 Myxococcota bacterium | reverse complement strand
CGGCCGATCGGTCTCTTGTTCGGCTTCGAGCTCACCATGAATCCGTTCTCGCTGCATCCCACTTATCAGGCGCTCGCGAAGCTGCCGCTCGCCGAGCGCGTCGCGCGCCTGCGCGAGCCCGAGACACGCGCCCGCCTGCTGCGCGAAGAGCCGAGGAATTCGAACGGCCCCATGCGACAGGCGACGTGGGACCGCCTGATCCTGGTGCAGGACACGCCCGACTACGAGCCGACCCCGGAGCAGAGCGTCGCGGCGGAGGCCGCGCGCCGGGGTGTGTCACCCGCGGAGATCGCGCTCGAGCAGCTGCTCGCGAACGGCGGCCGCGGCATGCTGTATCTGCCGTTCCTCAACTACGCCGAGGGCTCGCTCGATCCGGCGTACGAGATGCTGCTGCACGAGCACACGATCCCCGGCCTCTCCGACGGCGGCGCGCACGTCGGCATGATCTGCGACGGCTCGTTTCCGACGTCGAACCTCACGCTGATGACTCGCGATCGCACGCGCGGGCCGAAGGTCGAGCTCGCGCAGATGGTGAAGATGCAGTCGCGCGACACGGCCGTTGCGCTCGGGCTCCACGATCGCGGTCTGATCCAGCCCGGCATGCGCGCCGATCTCAACGTCATCGACTACGACGCGCTCCGGCTCCACGCTCCGCAGGTCGCCTACGACTTGCCGGCAGGCGGGCGCCGGCTCATCCAGCGCGCCGACGGCTACGTGGCCACGGTGGTCGCGGGCCAGATCACCTATCGCGGAGGCGAAGCCACCGGCGCGCTGCCCGGCCGCCTCATCCGAGGCGCGCAGCGCGCGCCGTCCGAGGTCGGCGCTGTGCGCGCCTAGGCCTGGCTCCACGGCTTCGGGCGCTTCTTGATCATCACCGTCTCGTTGCCTCGGGCGCGCTCGGTGGCCTCGAGCGCCTGCGCCTCGTGCTCGACCGCGAGGAAGAAGGCGTTCTCGTTCGGCGGGATCTCCTCCACGTGTCGATCCGCGAGCTCGACCTCGATCTCACGAGCGCGGCGCCACATGCTGAGCAGCAGGTCGCCGGCTCGCACGTGAGCGGTCGCGCTGGGGCCCGCCGCGCGCGTTTGCGCGAGGCTCTCGGGAAGTGAGTCGACGGCGCCGCACAGGCGGACCACGCGGCTGATGAGCGCCGCTGAGTGCAACAGCCCGAGCGACCCGGCCGTCGCCGCGAACACCGGAGTGGGAATGCGACGCTGACTCGGAGGAGCGCTCGACTCCGCGCCCTGGATCCGCTTCGCCTCTTCGTGGATCGCGCGCCGAATCAAGGTCATCTCCGCGGCGAGCGCCGCCCGCAGATTCCTGGCCTCGGCGCGGTGCTCCGCCCTGCGGCGCCACTGCTCGACCAGGAACGTGCCGGCGATGGTCAGCGCCGCTGCCGCGATCGCGACGCCCAGGTCGGTCACGGCGAGAGTGACTCGTTCGTGACGGGCAACGTGAATTGGAAGACGCTGCCGCCATCCGCCTTGCTCGTGACCCACAGGCGGCCGCCGTGCGCCTCGACGATCGAGCGGCTGATCGAGAGACCCATGCCCAGGCCCTCCGCCTTGGTGGTGAAGAAGGCATCGAAGATCCGCTCGCGATCGTGCGACGCGATGCCGGCGCCGGAGTCCTCGATCGCAATCACGAGCTCGCCTCCGCCGTCGTGCCGCGTGTGGATTCGCAGGGTTCGGGGGCGGTCTTCCACGCTGCGCACGGCGTCGATGGCGTTCAGCAGCAGGTTCAGGACCACCTGCTGGAGCTGGACGCGGTCGGCGAGCACGGACGGCAGCTGGCGCGCCGTCTCGAAGCGCAGCGAGACCTTGTGTCTGCGTATCTCGCTCTCGACCACCATGATCACGTCGGCGATCGCCGCGCGCACGTCGAGCTGGACCTTCTTGGGCTCCGCCTTCCGCATCGAGGTCCGCACCTGGGCGAGCACGTCCCGGGCGCGATTGCCGTCGCGGACGATGCGCTGCATCGCGGACCGCGCCTCGTCCACGTTCGCCGGCTCTGCGTCGAGCCAGCGAAGACCTGCGCCGGCATTCGTCAGCACGCCGAGGAGCGGTTGACTGAACTCGTGCGCGATCGACACGACGATCTCGCCCATCGTCATCACGCGCGCCGCGTGCGCGAGCTCCGTCTGCGTGGTGCGCAGCGCCTCGTTGGTCTGCTGCAGCTCCGCAGTGCGCTCCTCGACCCGGTGCTCGAGCCGCTCGCGGTCCGTGCTCAGCCAGGCCGCCATTGCCGCCGAGATCACGAACGAGCAGAGATCGGGGACCTCGGGCAGCGAGATCGTGAAGTGATTGATCGGCGGGATGAAGTGGTAGTCGACGACGACCCCCGAGAGCAGCACCGCGAACAAGCCGGGCCCGATGCCGCCGAACCAGGCGCTCGCCACCACGCTCGCGAGGAACGGAAACAGGAACGGGTACGGAAGGTAAGGCGCAAGCAGCTGCGCCAGCGCCAGGGCGCCAAAGACGAACAGGGCCGAACGCACGTAGCGCATCTCAGGAGGGCTCGTGCCCGGCGGACAGGCGCGCCGCGAGCCGGACGAGCTCGGCCACCGAGCCGGCGCGCATCTTCTGCATCACCTGGCCGCGCTGCAGCTTGATGGTCGCCTCGCTGGTCCCGAACTCCGCGGCGATCTTCTTGTTGGGCAGCCCGGCGACGACCTCGGCCATCACCTGGCGTTCGCGCGGTGTGAGCGATTCGTAGCGCTCGCGCAGCTCGGCCAGCTCCGCCCGCTCCAGCCGTTCGGCGCGGCTCCGCCCGAGGCCGTCCTGGATGGCGTCGAGCAGGTCCTGATCGCGGCAGGGCTTGATCAGGAACTCGATCGCGCCCGCGCGCATGGCGCGCACCGTCATCGGCACATCGCCGTAACCGGTGAGGAAAATGATCGGCAGCGTGACTCCCCGGCCGCGCAGGTCGCGCTGCAGCTCGAGCCCGCTCGAGCCGGGCAGGCGGACGTCGAGCACGAGGCAGGCCGGCACGTCGGGCCGCTCGCTG
>DATFUE010000184.1:0-5412 GCA_035261165.1 Myxococcota bacterium | reverse complement strand
CATGTCGCGTTCGCCGGTGCCCATGTCTGCCGCCGCGATATAGCGCCCGCCAAGACTCTCGACGAAGTCACCGAACGCCAGCAACTGGTCCTCGGTCCGCACGCGCGGGTCGCCTGCTACGACCGCTTTGCCGCCGCCGAGCGCGAGTCCGGCGAGCGCCGCCTTGCGCGTCATCGCGGCCGCGAGCCCACGTGCGTCGCGTCGAGCCGCGTCCAGATCCGGGTACGGCCTCCAGCGACAGCCGCCGAGCGCCGGCCCGCGGGCGAGCGAGTCGAGCGCGATCACCATCTCGAGCTCGCCGCAACGGCGGGTGTGCAGGACGGGCGTCATCTCAGCGAAGAAGGTCGTGGCGTGCGCTGCGCGACTTGAGTGGCTACCTGGACACCGGCGCGAGCTCGAGGTCTACGCCCTCCGCGCCGGGCTGGACCGGCTCGGCGAGCTCGGCGCTCGCGTCGCTCGCCGCGCGCGTCAGCGGGTCGCCGTCACCGTCGACGCGCGCGCTGAGCGCGATCGGCCCGTCCCATGGACGGCCCTTGATCATCTCGTCCGCGGGCCCGATCTCGAACTCGAGCGGAAACGGGCCGACGGGCAGGCGCTTCACGGCCAGCGGCGGTCCGGGTTGTCCCGGTACGCGCGCGATCAGGAACAGCACGGCGCCGGCCGGCTCCGTGCCCGCGGCGACGCGGATCGTTCCGCGGATGGGCTTGCCGGCGACGACGCCCGTGCGTTCGCCGCTCGCGGGGTCGGGCGGGCCGAGCGGCATGCTTGCGCGCGGCACGGGGCTTTCGAGGCCGGGCACGCGTACCGGGCGATCGACCGGCGCGGGCTCGTCGCTCGGCGCGACGTATGGCTCGACCCGGCGATCGCACCCCGCGAGACACAGCGCGACGACGCAGAGGAAGGCCGAAGAGCACGCCCACGCCCTGGAGCATGGGTAGGGTGCCCATGCGACCACGGAGCATGGGTAGGGTGCCCATGCGATCACGGAGCTTGGGTAGGGTGCCCATGCGACCACAGGGCTTGAGAAATGCCGGCCGCTTCGCCGCAAACTACGCGTCATGCGCGGCACAGGGTACTCGCTCGATCGGATCGGAGACAGTCGCGCGTCGCGCGCGCGGCTCGCGCTTCTCGGTGTCTGGAGCGGAGCGATGCTGGCGTTTGGCGGCTTGTTCGTTCCTGCGGCGTTCGAGCACTTGCCGACGCAGCTCGCAGCGTCGGTGCTGGGCGATGGCTTTGCTGCGCTCGATCGCTGCGGCGCAGTGATCGGTGTGATCTGCATCGCCCTCGGCTGGTCTGACGCGCGCGCCACGAACGCCGACCGACTGCGCGCGCTGCTTCCGCTCGCGGGCGTCTTCGCGCACCTGACCAGCGCTCTCGCGGTCACGCCGCAGATCCGCGCGCTGCGCGTCGCAGCGGGCGGCGCGATCGGGACGCTCGCCGCGGGCGACCCGGAGCTCGCGCAGCGCTTCGCGTCGCTGCATTCCGTGTCGCGCGCGCTGTTCGCACTCGCCGGCGCGAGCGCGCTCCTGGCCTGCGTCTGGGACGGGTTTGCGCTGCAAGCACGCGCCGCTGCGGGGGTTTCCCGTGACGCGGAAAGCGCCGATCGCTGAGCGATTTTAACAAGAAATCCGTAGCGCGACCGAGCGCCTTCGTTATAGTCCCGTCCCCCTGCGAGGAGGTTCCCGCGGCGGAATCGCTCGGGATCGCAGGAACGCTGCGCACGGGAGGCGGGAAGCGCCCATGGCCATCGACATTACGCTGCAAATCAAGCTGTCGGTCGAGGAGTCATCCCTCGAGGACGCGCTCGCCGAGTACGATGAGCTGACCATCAGTGCACTCGTGACGCAGATTCTCGACAAGGCGATCGCGCTCGAGCACATCGAGACCGAGATCAAAGCCGGCCCGAACTCGCTCGAGGAGTACGACAAAGTCCGCGAGCTCTGAGCCCAGGGCTCAGAACAGCTCGAGCTGCCCGAGCGGCGCGGGTCGCCGCGCGGGCTCTCGCGGCAGCGCGCGCGTGATCTCGACGGGCAGTGTCTCGAACGCGGCGGCGCGGGGTGCGCTCGGCTCCGGCCCCGGCCGGTAGATCCCCTGGCGCCGCGCATACGCCAGGATGCGCCGATAGAGCCGCCAGAAGCGCTCCCCGTGGTTCAGGTGCCGCAGGTGCGCGAGCTCGTGGCACAGCGTGTCGACCATGACCGAGTACTTGAGGAGCTCCGGCGCGCGCAGCTGATGGAGCCGGATGCGGATGCGCCCGTCCGCGAAGCAGATGCCGTAGCGGCGCCGGACCCGCGCGCTCTCCGCGTCGACCGAGCGCAGCGGGAGATCGAACGCGCGCGCGAGCAGAAGCGCATGTCGCCGCAGGCGTTCGAGCGCGCGTTCGCGCGCCTCGTGGAGAACATCACTCAAGAGCCGGGCTCCCGAGGGGGGCGCGCGCAGTATAGCCTTGTGCGCATGAGCGACACCGACCCGCTCGATGAGTTCCCGACGCGCTTCGCGATCTTCCCGCTGCCGAACATCGTGCTGTTTCCCGGGACCTATTTGCCGCTCCACATCTTCGAGCCGCGCTACCGCGCGATGATCGAGGCCGCGCTCGCGAGAGACTCGGTGATCGGCATGATTCTGCTGCGACCCGATGCGGACGCGATGGCTCCCCGCGCGCCGGTGTTCTCCGTCGGCTGCGCGGGGCGCATCGTCGAGCACCGCCGCCTGCCCGACGGACGCTTCCATCTCCTGCTCTACGGCGAGCGCCGCTTCTGCGTCGCGCGCGAGCTGGAAGCGGGCGCGCCGTTTCGCGAGGTCGACGCCGAGCTGTTTCGTGACCCGAGCTTCGCGGAGGTCGCGCCCGCGGTCCAGCGGGCGCTCGAGGCCACGCGCAGCGCGCTCGAGGAGCGCATGCTCGAGCTGATGCGACTCGAGTCCGCGACGGATGGTGAGGCGCTGCGCGAGCGGATGCGCGCGCTGGATCCGATTCTGCTCGCGAATGCGATCGCTTTCGGACTCGACGGCTCGATGCTCGAGAAGCAGAGCCTGCTCGAGTGCGCGGACGCGGTCACTCGGAGCGAGCTCCTGCTGCGCCTGCTGAGCTTCCGAATCGCAGTTGCGCGGCTTCCCGAGGGGCCGAAGAGCTTGAACTGATATTTCTCGAAATCGTGTGATCGGCCCTGGAAAATGGCGATTCCGCGAGAGCGCACGACACCGCTCCGGCGCACTTCGCTGTGTGAACGCCTGTGCATTGCGCTGTGAACGCGCGGCCACTTCTTGCCGCCATCTGCGGAAGAGCGGTGCCATTCTCGCCACTTGGCCACCGTCGCGGATTGCCCGCGTGCGCGGATCTCGTCCGCAACCGTGTAGGCCCGAGACGAAAGCCACGGCGCGTGCGAATCGGCTTTGCCGAGCCGCTAGCCGCGTGGGAGAGTCGCGCTCCGCGAAGGCGGCAGGGTCGTGCTCAGGCCGGCTCTGGTTGGGGGGAATAGCTCGAAATGACCACTGGGGGGTGGGAGACTGTCCGGACCGCGGTCGGACAGCGCGTCGGAGAGGCTGCGTTCGAAGCGTGGATTCGCACGCTCGACGGCAGGCTCGAAGGCGAGACGTTGGTGCTGCGCTGCCCGGATCGCTTCACACGCGATTGGGTGCGCAGTCGGTTCGGTCGAACGATCGAGGAGTGCGCGCCCGCGGCCCGCTCGGTCGAGTATCGCGTCGATCCCGGCGCGCTGGCGCCGCCGCCCACGCGCGCCGAGGCGGTCGCGGAGCCAGCCGAGCCGTCGTGCGCACAGGAGCAGCTCTTCGAGCGCTTCGTCGTCGGACCGGGCAGCGCGCTCGCGCTCGAGGCCTCGCGCGCCGTGGCGCGGGGCGAGGCGGGGCGCTGCAGTCCGCTGTTCCTCGTCGGGGGAACGGGCTCGGGCAAGACTCACTTGTGCCGCGCGATCTCCGGCCAGGTCGGCTCGGCGGCGCTCTACCGGTCGAGCGAGGAGTTCACCACCGAAGTGACCGAGGCGCTGCGCGCGGGACAGATGCCGCGCATCCGCCAGCGCTACCGCCGCCAGGCGAACATGCTGATCCTCGAGGACGTCCAGTTCCTCGCGGGCAAGCGCGCGACGCAGGTCGAGCTGTTCCACACGCTCGACCACCTGGTGGCGCACGGGCGCACCGTCGTGTTCACGGCGGATCGCGGGCCTTCGGAGCTCGACGAGCTCGACCCGAAGCTGCGCTCGCGCATGGCGTCGGGCCTGGTCGCGCGCATCGCGCCGCCGGAGGCAGAAACCCGCCGCGCGATCCTGCGCGAGCGCGCAGCGCGCGGCGGCGTGCGCGTACCGGACGAGTGTCTCGAGCTGCTCGCGGCGCGCGAGCTGGCGTCGGTGCGCGACCTGCTCGGCGGGCTGAACCAGGTGGTCGCGCGCGCCTCGCTGCTGCGCGCGCCGATCACGCCCGAGCTGGTCGCTCAGGCGCTCGACGCGGTGGAGATGCCGGGACGCGCGCGTTCGATCGAGGAGATCGTCCTCGAGACGGCGCGGACGTACGGACTCGCGCCCGAAGCGCTGCGCAGCCGCTCGCGCAAGCAGCTCGTGGTGCGGCCGCGGCAGATCGCGATGTATCTCGCGCGGCGCTACACGGCGGCTTCGCTGGCGGACATCGGGCGCGCCTTCGCGCGCGACCACACGAGCGTCATGTACGCGATCGACGTGGTGGAGCGGCGCATCGTCGAGCGGCCGCAGCTGCGCTACGAGCTCGAGGCGCTCGCCGCGCGAGTCAGTGGCTCGCCGCCGCTCCGTAGTGCTTCCGGTAGTACTCGCGGTACTCCCCGGATTTGATCGGCTCCCACCAGTCGCGCCGCGCCGCGTACCACTCCGCGGTCTTCGCGATGCCGGCGGTGAGGTCGAGCTGCGGGCGCCAGCCGAGCGCGCGGATCTTCGCCGTGTCGACGGCATAGCGCTGATCGTGGCCCGGGCGCAGGCCGGTCACCGGGCGAATCAGTGAGTCGGGCTTGGCGAGGCAGCGCAGGATCATCGCCGTGAGCTCGCGGTTCGTGACCTCCGGCGTCTGGTTCGCGCCGACGTTGTAGACCTCGCCGGCGCGCCCTTGACGCAGCAGCAAGAGCAGCGCGCGGCAGTGGTCCTCGACGCGCAGCCAGTCGCGGATCTGCGTGCCGCCGTCGTAGAGCGGCAGAGGCTGGTCGTCGAGGGCGTTCGTGATGAACACCGGAATCACTTTCTCGGGATACTGGAACGGGCCGTAGTTGTTCGTGCAGCGCGAGAGCAGCACGTCCATGTCGTGCGTGCGGTGGAACGCGAGGGCGATGTGGTCGCCGCCCGCCTTCGCCGCGGAGTACGGGCTCGACGGGCGCAAGAGCGCCGTCTCGGTCGGGAAGCCCGGATGGGCGACGTCGCCATAGACTTCGTCGGTGCCGACCTG
>DATFUE010000183.1:0-3241 GCA_035261165.1 Myxococcota bacterium | reverse complement strand
GCGGCCTCGCGGATACGACCGACCGTGGCGGCGAGATAACCGCCGGGGACGAGCCAGCGCTCGATGCGCCGGAACAGCGCCTCGTGCTCCTCGCGGGGCAAGTGGAAGACGGCGTAAAAGGACACGACCGCGTCGAAGGACGCGGCGGGAAACTCGACAGACATCGCATCGCCGAGCAGGAAGGTGGCGCTCGGCACGTTCTCCCGCGCGCGCCGGATCTGTTCGGGCGAGACGTCGACGCCGGTCACTCGGTGCTCGCGCGCGAGCGCGGCGGCGATCGGAAGGCCGGAGCCACAGCCCACGTCGAGCACGCGCGAGCCGCCTGCCAGGCGCTCGAGAAGGGGCGCGAGCTCGAGGCCAGGGTCTCGGGAACGCGCTTCGCTGAACGCCGCGGAGCAGCGGTCGTAGCCCTCGCGAACCAGCTTGCGGTAGTCGACCGCGGGGTCGTCCGCCGGCTTCATTCGTACTTGATCACCGTGCGGATCGCCGAGCCGTCGTGCATGCGCTCGAACGCTTCGTTGATGCGCTCGAGCGGCAGCTCCGCGGTCACCATCTCGTCGAGCTTGATGCGCCCGCTCATGTAGCGGTCGACGAAGCGCGGCAGCTGCGTGCGCCCCTTCGTGCCGCCGAACGCCGTGCCCCGCCAGGCGCGGCCGGTCACCAACAGGAACGGACGCGCGTGAATCTCCTGCCCGGCGCCCGCGACGCCGATGATGATCGACTGACCCCAACCGCGCTGCGTGCAGGCGAGCGCTTGCCCCATCACGTCGACGTTGCCGATACACTCGAACGAGTAGTCGACGCCGCCGTCGGTCAGGTCCACGATCGCGGCCGCGACGTCGGGTGTCTCGGCCGGGTTCAGGAATTCGGTCGCGCCGAAGGCCTTGGCGAGCTGGAATTTCCGCGGGTTCGTGTCGACGCCGATGATCCGCTCCGCGCCCGCGAGCACCGCGCCCTGAATCACCGAGAGACCGATTCCGCCGAGCCCGAACACCGCGACGCTCGAGCCGGGCTCGACCTTCGCGGTGTGCAGCACGGCGCCGATGCCGGTCGTGACTCCGCAGCCGAGCAGACAGATGCGATCGAGGGGCGCGTCGCTGCGCACCTTCGCGAGCGCGATCTCGGGCACGACCGTGAACGAAGCGAACGTCGACGTGCCCATGTAGTGGTGCAGCGCCTTGCCCCGCGCGGAGAGTCGGCTGGAGCCGTCGGGCATCAGTCCCTTGCCCTGAGTCGCGCGGATGCGCACGCACAGATTCGTCTTGCCCGAGAGGCAGTATCTGCACTCCCTGCATTCGGGGATGTAGAGCGGGATGACGTGATCGCCGGCCGCGAGCGAGCGGACGCCCGCGCCGACCTCGACCACGACCCCCGCGCCCTCGTGGCCGAGCACCACGGGAAAGAGACCCTCGGGGTCCTTGCCCGAAAGTGTGTAGGCATCGGTGTGACACACGCCGGTGGCGGCCAGCTTGACCAGGCACTCGCCGGCACGCGGTCCCTCGAGCTCGATATATTCGATATCGAGTCCGCGTCCGGCTTCCCACGCCACCGCCGCCTTCACCTTCACGCGCGCGATTATAACGCGGCGCTCACCCGGCTTTGACCGAACTTTGACGAGCGAACACGCGCCTCTGGCCGATTCGAGCATTAACCTTCCGACGCAATGTCGGCGGAACTTCACATCTCGAGTGCAGCAGCGGAGACGGACGTGGATCCCGGCCCGAGCATTTCGAACGTCATCGAGGTCTTGCCGGACGGCGTGTACGAGAACCCGGCCGCGCTCGGCCTCGCGTACTTCGCGCGCGACGTAGCGCTCTACGGCGTCGCGGTCGCCGCGCTCGTCTTCGTCGAAAACCCGCTCCTGCTCGCGCCCCTCTGGATCTTCGCGGCGCTGGCGATCAGCGCGCTCTTCATCGTCGGTCACGACGCCGCGCACGGCGCGCTCTTCAAGAGCAAACGCCTCTGCTACGTCATCGGACAGCTCGCCATGCTGCCCTCGATGCACGTTTACGAAGCCTGGGTCTTCGGGCACAACCGCATCCATCACGGTCACACGGTGCGCGAGGCGATGGACTACGTCTGGCATCCGACCAGCCCCGAGGGATATCGCGCGATGTCGCTGCCGCAGCGCCTGGTACATCGGCTGAAGTGGTCCTGGCTCGGCGCGGGCGTGTACTACGGCTGGGACATCTGGTGGCGCAACATGATGCGCTTCGTTCCGCCGGAAAAGATCGCAGCCGACGTGCGGCGCGATCGGCGCATCGTGCTCATCTACGCGGGAGTGGTGAGCACGGTGCTGCTCGCAGTGGGCGCCCACATGCACGGCGGAGTGAGTGGCGCGCTGTGGATGTGGACCAAGGTGTTCGCGGTGCCGTTCGCCCTGTGGAACTACTCGATCGGCATCGCGGTCTACGTGCACCACATCTCGCCCGACATCGCCTGGCACGGCCGGCGCGAGTGGACGCGCTTCAAGGGTCAGATGGAAGGCACCACGATCCTGCGCGTCCCGGCGTGGCTGAACTTCTTCTACCACAACATCTTCCTGCACGTGCCGCACCACGTGGACATGCGCATCCCGTTCTATCACCTCGACGAAGCGTCGCAGGCGATCAAGGCGAAGTTCGGGAACGTCGTGCGCGAGCGCAGCTACGGCCTCGCCGACTATCTGCGCTCGACCGGGGCGTGCAAGCTCTACGACTTCACGGCGCACACCTGGCGCGGCTACGACGCCGCCAGCGCGCTGACCGCGGGTTCGCCCTCAGTCCCCGCGTAGCCGGAGCCCGAGCTCCGCGAGCTGTGTGGCGTCCACGGGGGTCGGTGACTTCATGAACAGGTCCTGCGCGCGCTGAGTTTTCGGAAACGCCAGCACGTCACGCAGGCTCTCGCCGCCGGCCAGCATCAACGCGAATCGGTCCATGCCGAACGCGAAGCCGCCGTGCGGCGGCGCCCCGGTGTCGAGCGCGTCGAGCATGAAGCCGAAGCGCTCGCGCGCCTGCTGCTCGCTGTAGCCCATGATCGACAGGATCTTCAGCTGCAGGTCCGAGCGGTGGTTGCGCAGGCTCCCCGAGCCGAGCTCCACGCCGTTCACCACCAGGTCGTAGTGAGTCGCGATGACGCTCTTCGGATCGCTGTCGAGCTTCGCGATCTCGCTCTCGAGCGGCGCGACGAAGGGCATGTGCATGTACGTGAGCTTGCCGTCTTCGGTCTCCTCGAAGAGCGGGAAGCCGACGACGAAATGCGG
>DATFUE010000182.1:0-3021 GCA_035261165.1 Myxococcota bacterium | reverse complement strand
CGCCGAGACACTTCGAGCGCGAGCACGAGGACGTCGCGCGCGCGCTGGTCGAGCCGTTCGCGGTCGCGCTCGGGAACGACCAGCGGATCGCGGAGCTCGAAGCGCTGCGCCGCGCCGCGGAGGCGGACAAGCGCAGCTTGCTCACTCGGCTCGGCCGCGAGGATCTCTCGGAAAGCATCGTCGGCGCCGACTCCGGGCTGCGCGCGTCGATGGAGCGCATCCAGCTGGTCGCGCCTTCGGACGTCCCGGTCCTGCTGCTCGGCGAGACGGGCTCGGGGAAGGAAGTCGCGGCGCGCGCGATCCACAACCGCTCGCCACGGACCGCCGGTCCGTTCATGCGCGTGAACTGCGGCGCGATTCCCTCCGGCTTGATCGACTCGGAGCTGTTCGGTCACGAGCGCGGCAGCTTCACGGGAGCTTCGTCGCTGCGGAAGGGCTGGTTCGAGCGCGCGGATCGCGGCACGCTGTTTCTCGACGAGATCGGCGAGCTGCCGCTCGCCGCGCAGGTGCGCCTGCTGCGCATCCTCCAGGACGGCAGCTTCGAGCGCGTCGGCGGCACTCGCCCGCTGCACGCGGACGTCCGCATCGTCGCCGCGACGCACCGCGACCTACACGCGATGGTGTCGGAGGGCCGCTTCCGCGAGGATCTGTGGTACCGCCTGGCGGTGTTCGTGATCCACCTGCCGCCGTTGCGCGAGCGGCCCGAGGACATCGCGGATCTCGCCAGTCACTTCGCGCTGCGCGCGGCCACGCGCTTCGGCCTGGCGCCGCTCGTGCCCAACCGCGAGGACGTGAGCCTGCTGGCGGCCTACGCCTGGCCGGGGAACATCCGCGAGCTCGGCGCGGTGATGGACCGCGCCGTGCTGCTCGGCCAGGGCCGCGCGCTCGAGGTCGCGAAGGCGCTCGGTCCCGCCGGGCCTGCGGCGGCCCCGCGCGGCTCCGCCCCCGACGCGCCGGCGGGCGCGGCCCTCCACGCGGCGACCGGGCCCGACGGGCCCGCGCGGCTCGACGACGCGATGGTGCAGCACATCGAAGCCGCGCTCGCGCGGACCTTCGGGCGCATCGAAGGCCCGTTCGGCGCCGCGCGCGTGCTCGGCATCAACCCGCACACGCTGCGCGCGCGCATGCGCAAGCTGCGCATCGACTGGCGCCGCTTCCGCGGGAAGGGCGACGCCTCGCCGGACTGACTCGCCCCGCGTGCGTCTGAAACGAGTCCCTGGTCGTCCGGGCGGGGGCGGGCGCCGCAGGGCCCCCCGGTTCGTGCTAACGTTGCCCCGGTCAAAAGCCGAGGAATCGACATGAACTGGCAGACGCCCGCGTTCGAAGAGATCAACATGAGCGCCGAGATCGGCGCGTATCAGGGAGACGAGGACGGGGACAACAACCCGCCGTTCGTCACGAGCGAGCTCGCCTCCGATCTCGAGGCGTAGCCAAGCCCGAGCCGCGTGCAGCTCCGCGTTCTAGGGTCGGCCGCCGGCGGCGGCTTCCCGCAATGGAACTGCGGCTGCGCCAACTGCAGCGGGCTGCGCGCCGGAACGCTGCGCGCCCGCGCCCGCACCCAGGAATCGGTCGCGCTCTCCGCCGACGGCGAGCGCTGGTTCCTGCTCAACGCGTCGCCCGAGATTCGCGCGCAGATCGAGAGCTTCCGGCCGCTCTGGCCGCGCGCCCGGCGACACTCTCCGGTGTCGGGGGTCGTACTCACCAACGGTGACCTGGACCACTGCCTCGGTCTGCTCTCGCTGCGCGAGTCACATCCGATCTCGTTGTACGCGACCGCCGCGGTGCGCAGCGGCTTCGCGGAGGGCAACAGCCTCTACCGCACCCTGGAACGCTTTCCGGGCCAGGTGACCTGGAACGAGCTCGCGCTCGGCGTCGAGACGGGGCTCGCCGATCCCGGCGGCGGCGCCGACACCGGGCTGTTCCTGACCGCGCTGCCGATTCCCGGCAAGCTGCCGCTGCACCTCGAACGCACACGCGCGCGCTCGTCCGAGGACAACGTCGGCCTGCGCATCCGCGACGCGCGGCGCAAAGTCACGCTCGCCTATCTGCCGGCGGTAGCCGGGCCGTCACCCGAGCTGCTCGCCGCGCTCCAGGGGGCGGACTGTGTGTTCTTCGATGGCACTTTCTGGAGCAGCGACGAGCTGGTCGCCGCCGAGCTCGGCACGCGCCGTGCCGAGGACATGGCACATTGGCCGGTGGGCGGCGCAGGAGGGAGCCTCGAGCTGCTCGCGAAGCTCCCGGGGCGGCGCATCTTGATCCACGTGAACAACACCAACCCGATGCTGCGCGAGGACGGGCCGGAACACGCCGCGGTGTACGCCGCGGGCGTCGAGGTCGCGCACGACGGTCTGGAGCTGCGCCTGTGACTCGCCCGGTGGGCCCCGAGGCGCTCGGCGCCGAGGCGTTCGTCGTGCGCATGCGCGAGGAGGGCGCTCGCCGCTACCACGACCGCCACCCCTTCCATCTGCGCATGCACGAGGGCGCGCTGCGCCGCGACGAGCTCCAGGCGTGGGTGACCAATCGCTACTACTACCAGACGCGCATCCCGATCAAGGACGCGCTGATCCTCGCGAAGTCCGAGGATCCGGCGTTCCGGCGCATGTGGACCCACCGCCTGCGCGACCACGACGGCGAGCGCGCGGGCGAGGGCGGCCTCGCGCAGTGGCTGCGCCTCGCAGAAGCCGCGGGTCTCGATCGAGACGAGGTCGCCTCGTGTCGGCTCGTGCTCCCGGGCGTGCGCTTCGCTTGCGACGGCTACGTACAGCTCGTGCGCGAGAGTGACCTGGTCGTGGCGGTCGCGTCGTCGCTCACGGAGTTCTTCGCGCCCGACCTGATGTCGAAGCGGATCGCGGCCTGGGAGAAGCACTACCCGTGGGTCGCGGCCGCCGGGCTCGAGTATTTCAAGAACCGGGTCGGCTTCGCGCGCCGTGACTCGCAGGAGGCGATCGCGTTCGTGACCGAACGCGCGACCTCGCCCGAGCTCCAGGCCGCATGCGTCGCGGCGCTCGTGCGCAAGACGGA
>DATFUE010000181.1:0-5830 GCA_035261165.1 Myxococcota bacterium | reverse complement strand
CGAGCCAGCGGGCGAGCGGCAGAACGAGCGATGCGTGCGGTCCGCTCGTGCTCATCTCGACCGAGAGTCGCGCGGCGCGATAGCCCGCGCGTGCGCCGACGCCGGCGGAGTCGCCGCCGGTGGTGTGCGCGAACAGCGCCCCGTCGACGGAGAGCTTGCGGTCGATGCACGGGGTATCGCGCAGACAGAACGCGCCATCGCCGCCGAGCTCGCGGCCGGCGACGATGTCCCCGTTCTTGCGCCCGATCGAGATGCTTCCCACGGTGTGGGTGCGCTTGCCGTCGACCAGCGCGGAGCCCATCTCGGAGAGGCTCGCAGACACGTCCGGCAGGCGCGGCGCGATGCGCAGCGTCGTTCCGGTGCGGATGCGCGCGTCGAGTCGGCGGACCGCCTCGAGCACGTCGCCGGTGGTCTGGCCGCGCGACTGCAGCGCGCCGGCCTCGAGGCCGTCGGCGAGGCGAGCGAGCAGCTGGAGAGCGCGGTCCTTGCCGAGCACGGTGGCGCCCTCGCCCAGGCCCGACTCAGCCAGTACGAAAGCAGCCGACTCCTCGAGCCCGAGCTCGCGCGCGAGCTCGGGCGCTTGATGCTCCAGCGCATCGAGCGACACCACGACACGGCGCGGCGCGATGCGCGCGTAGCGGGTGCGCGCGTGCGGGAGCACGAAGTACCCGTCATGGAACGCTGTCACCGTCACGCATTTGCGCTCGTCGCCGTGCAGGGTCTCGAGCCAGCCGCGCGCTTCTTCCGCGCGCGCGCCGTCGGGCTCGAGCTCGAGATAGCGGGTCGCGGCCTCGCGCAGTGCGCCGGCCTTGGGCCTCCAGCCCCGCCACCAGCGCGCCGGCGCGTCGACGAGGAGGTTCGCCGGGTTCAGAGTCCTGCGCAGCAGCTTGTACGACGCCTTGAGCCTGCGGTAGCCATCGGCCGAGAACTCGACGTTGTCGGGCTCGAACGCGAGGCCGTTGTTCGCGAGCGCGCCGCCACCGAGCACGCCGAGGAAGCTCCGCTTGTTGTAGCTGAAGATCTCGTCGTCGAACGCGCGCTCCGGGTTGATGCTGCGGTCCTCGAGTATCTCGCGCGCGACGCCCGCGGCGGCGCCGTCCATCTTGGAGATGCGCTGCAGGTCTTCGAGCGCTTCGGCGCGCTCGCCGGATTCGTAGCGCGCGGTGGCTCGGGCCAGGCCGACCGTCGGGTCGTCGCTCGACGCCGCGCTCGGGTCACGCGCCTCCATGTCGGTGAGTAGCGAGGTCGCGAGGCGCACGTCCCAGGCTTCGAATGCCAGGGCCGGCCGCGCGGGCTCGAGGTCGAACATCGCGCGGGCGCCGTCGCTGCGCTTGCGCACCTCGATCGCGTCGCGCAACGCGGCGGCGCGCTCGGAGCCGGGGTCGAGCTCGAGGGCGCGGTCGACCGCGATGCGCGCACGGCGCACCTTGCCCCCGGCCAGCGCGCGCTGTGCGTCGTCCAGCAGCCCACTCACGAGCGAGCGGCGCTCACGGCCCTCCAGCCGCTCGTACAGAGCCCGCGTCGTGTCATCGAGCTGGCCACCGATGGCGCCCGGCGCGAGCAACAACAGCGCCCGCTCCTCGCCTGCCGTGCGCTGCGACCACTCCAACAGGCCGCGCCCGAGATCGCTCGCACTTTGCACAATCTTCAGCGGCGCCGCGCCGAGCGACGCGCTGATCCCGAGGTCGACCAGGGCCGAGGAGATCACGGCGATCTTGCGGTTGCGATCCGTGGCGAGGAGCTCGCGCGCCTCGCGCGCCCGCCCCTCGCCGGCCCCCAGCTCGGGCTCGAGCAGAAGCTGGGTAGCCGCGTCGCCCGGCTCCGCCGAGTCACTCGCGTGCGCGCGCCCGCCCGCCGCGAGGAACAAGAGCCCCGCGGCGAGACCCGCGCGCAGCAGCCAGAGGCCGACGCGCAGCGCGTCGGCCGCCGCATCGCGGTTCGCGTCAGGGAACACGAGCCGCCGCTCCCTCGTGGTACGCCAGCAGCCCCTCAATCCGGTTGCGCGCCTCGCGGCGCAGCGCCGGGCGTCGATCTTCGGCGGCCAACTCGTAGGCCGAGAACGCTTGGTCGACCAGCGCCTCGTAACTCGACGGGTCGAGGTTTGCGAGGTTGGCGTGCGCCTGCAGTTCGACGCGCCGCGCGCTGTCGGAGTAGAGATCGCCGAGGCGGAGCAAGTGCTTGCCGAACAGCTTCGACTCGCGGTTCGCCTCGAGCAGACTCTCGCAGGCCGAGATTGCGTCGCCGAGGCGATCGCCGCGCGCGAGCCAGTCGACGCGCATCACCTGCCACGCCTCGGTCTCCTCGAGTGCGAGCGACTCGTAGGGCGTGCCGTGGACCTCGCCCGCGAGCTGCCGCCACAGCTCGATGCGGCCCTCGATGAAGAGTCGCTCCTCCTCGGGGCTCGCGAACGGTCCGGCGGGCCGCGAGGAGGCGCGCGCGAAGGTGTCGATCACGTGCTGGCGCTCCGCCGCGGCATCGCCGAGCAGCGAGCCCGAGCTGGCGACGCGCTGGTACGCGGCGACGGCCTCGGTGTAGCGGCGCAGGCGCTCGAGCGCCTTGCCGCGCGCGAACTCGATCACGTAGTCCGAGTTCTCCCAGCTCTCTTGCGGGCGCGCGCGCAGGCCCGCGAGCCGATCGAGCTTCCAGAGCGCGACCGCGTACACGTTGCGGCCGTCGTTGGTGGTCGCGCGGTCGTAGCGGTAGGTATCGTCCCGGAGGTGGAGCTTCAGCTCGGCGACGACCCGGGTGAGAGAGTCATCGGCGACCGACTCGCTGGTCTGCGCGCCGGTCATGCGCGAGAGACTCGCACACCCGTTCGTGCAGAAGATCAGTACCGGGGTCACCAGCATGATCTGTCGCATCGGGCGCACCAGCCGGAGGAATGCATTCCGCGTGCCGCGCTTCAGGCGCCGGCAAGTGCAAGCGAAACTCCGGCGTCAGCGCGGCCGGACGAGACCCCGAGCGAGAGCGGGTGCGCAAGCCGCTTCGCGTGGCGAACCAGCGCGCACGGCGGAGTTGCGCGCGAGCTGCCGGGCGCTGTCTGCGCCGGGTGACGGAGCTCACGGCGTGCGCCAGTCCTCGGGCACCCCGGCCAGCGACGCCTCGACGCCCAGGTCGCGCAGCCGCTGGCGCGAAGCCTCGAGCGACTGGCGGTCGCGCCGCAGCTGTGCCCGCAGCTTGAGCACCTCCGGATCCGTCGCCTCGCCGCCCGCGGGCGTGTAGTTCCACTCGTTGGAGGCGGCGCTGCGCAGATTCCTCTGGCCCGTCTCGACCTTGCCCTCGAGGTCCGAGACCTCCTCGCGCGCCCGGCGAAACTCCGCCCGCCAGCCCTTCTGGTCCCTACCGCCCAGGATGCTGCCGCTCGGCTGCATGCGAACTGCCGCTGGATGAAGCAGGCGATCGAGATCGAGTGACTTGGCTGGAGGCGCGTCGGGCGCAGGCGCGGGGGCCGGCTCGGTCGCCTTCGGCGTCTCCGCGTCGGTGTCGGCAAGCGCCGCACCGGACAAGACGCAGGCGGCGAGAACGGCAGCGACGAGGCCATGCGGGAGGGAGCGCATCGCGGAGCGATTATAGGACAGGCGTCGGGGCGCTCCCATCAAGAGCCACGCGCACGAGGCCGAAGGAAGGGAGAACTCGCAGCCCTGCTGCGTGCCACGGAGACGCGGAACTCACCCATGGATCGCGAGCGACTCCACCGACTGCTCCGACTCGGCTTCGAGAAAGGCGCGTCGGACATCCACTTCCAGGTGGGATACCTCCCCTTGTATCGCTTCAACGGCGAGCTGGTGGAGCTGAAGTACAAGGTGCTCGCCATGGCGGACACCGAGGCCATCGCGCGCCTTTTGATGGAGAACGAGAAGGAGAAGACACTCGACGGCGTCTCCGAGGTCGACATGGCCTACGAGATTCCCGGCGAGGGTCGCTTCCGCGTGAACATCTCGCGCGAGCGCCGCGCGTACAACATCGTGCTGCGCGTGATTCCGCTCTCGATCAAGAACTTCGAAGAGCTGAATCTGCCGTCGGTGCTGAAGACGATCGCCTCGGTGCAGCGCGGCCTCGTGCTGGTGACGGGCGCGACCGGCATGGGCAAGTCCACGACGCTCGCGACGATGCTGCAGGAGATCAACCGGTCGCTCAAGTGCAAGATCGTGACGATCGAGGATCCGGTCGAGTTCATCTTCACGCACGAGCGCTCGATCATCACGCAGCGCGAGATCAACACCGACACGCCGAGCTTCCCCGCCGCGCTGCGCGCCGCGCTGCGCCAGGACCCGGACGTGATCATGGTCGGCGAGATCCGCGACGCGGAGACCGTAGACACCGCGCTGAAGGCGGCCGAGACCGGACACGCGGTGTTCTCGTCGATCCACACCAACGACGTGGTGACGACGCTGCGGCGCGTCGTGTCGTTCTTCCCGGTCGAGGAGCACCAGCAGGTGCGCGAGCGCCTGGCGGAGAATCTCCAGTCGATCGTCTCGCTGCGGCTGCTGCCGAACAAGAAGGGAACCGGGCGTGTGCCGGCGGTCGAAGTGCTGCGCACGACGCGTTCGATCCGCGAGGCGATCCGCGACCCGAACCGCGCGGTCGAGATTCGCGACCACGTCGAGAAGGGTCACTCGGACATGCAGATGCAGACCTTCGACCAGCATCTGCTCGAGCTGTATCAGGCGAACAAGATCAAGCTCGAGACCGCGCGCGACGCGGCCTCGAATCCGCGCGACTTCGCGACCAAGCTCGCGCTCGAAGGCGACAGCTCGTACACGCAGGAAGCCGAGTCGTCGCCCGGCTCATCTTCCGACGAGAGTCGGTTCTAGCCCGCCATGGAGATCCTGGCGCTCTACACGTCACCCGACACGCTCGGGTCCGCGCTCGCGGCGGGCGCGCGACATCTCGCCGCGGCGATCCAGGGATTCGCGCTCGTGTATCAGTCGGGCCGTCCCGTTGCGGAGCCGGACGGCTGGGCCGGCTTCACCTGCGCGAAGGACGCCCAGGTCGCGGGTGCGGAGCTCGACGAGTTCATCCGCGAAGCGGAGGCCTCCGAGCGGCCGGTGCGCATCGATCCGCCCGAAGGCAGTCCGCGCATCTGGGCGCGCGGCGCGGGCGGCGTCTACGGCTTCCCGATCCGACACAACGGACAGCCGCGCGGCGTGGCGCTGCTGGGTTGCCCGGGTCCGTGGCCGCGCGTGCAGAACGCGGGCATCGAGTCGATCCTGCGCCAGATCGCGCTCGTCCTGGACCACCACTCGATGTCGGACGACAAGGGCGCCGGCTCGGCCGAACCGTCGGACGAGGTGCTGCGGCTCTCGGAGCAGCTGCTGGCGCAGGACATCGAGCTGATCAAGCGCGAAGAGCGACTCACTCTGGTCGAGCGGTTGAAGGCCGACTTGATCGAGACGATGTCGTACGAGCTGCGCGCGCCGCTGAACAGCATCATCGAGCGGGTGATCTCGGTGCTCGCGAACGAGCACGAGAAGCTCTCGTCGACGGGGCGCGACGCGCTGCGCGGCGTGCTCGACGACGGCAACGCGCTGATGCGCATGCTGCAGAACATCCTCGACCTGTGGCGCGTGAAGCAGGGCGAGGTCTCGGTCGAGATTCAGGACGTGAACCTCGCCGAGGTGACCGAGGAAGCGATCTTCAACGTGCGCGACAACCTGCAGCCGGACGTCGTGCTCGAGAAGCGTCTGCCGTCCAGCCTGCCGAAGATCCGCACGGACCTGGGGAAGCTGAACCAGATCCTGTTCCACCTGCTCGACAACGCGGCGAAGTTCACCCGCCGCGGCCGCATCGAGCTCGAGCTCTCGATCGAGGACTGTCAGCTGTTCGTCAG
>DATFUE010000180.1:0-4574 GCA_035261165.1 Myxococcota bacterium | reverse complement strand
GCCGGGCCGTCGTCCGGCGCCGCCGCGAGGAGCTGGTCGAGAACGCGCCCAGCCTCTGCGAACGCGCGCTCGCGGTACGCCCCGAGCGCGCGTTCGTAGAGCTCGCACGTGCTGCGCGCTCGCGCGTCGGCCGACGCGGCCAGTGACACGAGCTCGAAGAGCCGCACCGGTTGCCTGCGACCGACGACGCGCACGTGATCGATCTCGCGCACCAGGAACTCGGGGCCGAGCGCGGCGCGAGTCGCATCGGAGATGAGCACGCGCGTGCCGTACAGCTTGTTCGCGCCCTCGATGCGCGCGGCGAGGTTCATGCCGTCGCCCACGATCCCGTACGCGCCGCGCTCCGCCGAGCCGATCTCGCCCGCGACCAGCTCCGCGCTGTGCAGCCCGAGCCGATACCCGGGCGCCGCCGCCCCGACCGCGAGTGCGGGGCCCGCCGTGCTCCCGCGCGCCACCCAGCGCGCTCGCAGCCGTTCGAGACGCGCGGCGATGGCGAGCGCGGCGCGGCTGGCGCGGGCCGCGTGATCGGGCTGCAGGATCGGCGCGCCCCAGAACGCGACCACGCCGTCGCCCTGGAAGTCCTTCACGGTGCCGTCCTCCTCGAGCACCGCGCCGCAGACCGCGTCGAAATACTCGTTCAGGTGCGCGACGACGACCTCGGGCGCGAGCTCTTCCGCCAGCGACGTGAAGCCGCCGAGATCGACGAACAGCACCGTCAGCTCGCGGCGCGCGCCTGCGAGCGCGACCCGCCCGGGATCGCGCAAGAGCTCCGCGGCGACGTTCTTGCTGACGTAGCGCTCGAGCGTGCTCTTGATCAGCTCGCGCTCGCGCAAGCCGGCCGCCATCTCGTTGAACGCATCGCCGAGTGACTCGAGCTCGTCGCCGGTGGCGATGTCGACGCGCGCGCCCAGGTCGCCGGCGCCGATGCGGCGCGCCGCGCGGCCGAGCGCCGCGACCGGGCGTGTGATGCCGCGCGCCAGCGCGTAGCCCACGGCGAGCGCCGCGGCGAGCACCAGGAGCCCGACAGCGAAGAGTGTCGCTCGGAAGGCGCGGAGCGCGGCGATCTCCTGCGCCAGCGGGGACAGCAGCAGAAACCCGGCGTCGGCCTCCGGCGTGCCCGGGTCGAGCTCCGAGCGCAGCGCCAGGAACCGCTCCGAGCCGAGCCGCAGCTCCGCGATGCCGGCGCTCGCCGGCTCCTGCGCGGCGCGCCGCGCCAGGCGCTCCAGCGCGCGCGGCAGCAGGCCCGCCTGCGCCGTCGAAAGGGTGGTGGCGAGCACCTGGCGGCGCGAGAGGAGCGCGAGGTCGACCCCCGTGATCGCGCGCAGCGACTCGAGCAGCTCGCGGTCGAGCGGCTCGCCGAGCAACACGATTCCGTGTACCTCGTCGCCGAATACGACCGGCTCTCCCCGCACGAGATACAGCGCGGGCGACGGATACGCGGGCGCCAGCCGGGCTTCGCCGACCCGCGCGTCCGAGTCGAGCCAGATCCAGGTCGCACGCGCGCCGCCGGCGACCTCGCGCACGAGCCCGAGCGCGTGCAGCTCCTGGCCGTAGCGCTCGGGGTCCGCGCGGCTGTAGAGCAGGCGCCCCTCCGCGTCGGCGAGCGCGAACACGACCAGCTTCGGGTCGAGCGCGAGCGAGGGCAGCGCCGACTGCAGGCGCAGATTGGCGTCGTGCAGCGCGTCCTCGGGCTTCGCGTCGCCCAGGCCGAGATCCGCGCCGGCGAGCGACGCCGTCGACAGGATCGTGCGCAGCTGCGGGTTCGCGCGCGAGAGGGCAGCGATCTCGGCCGAGGCGTAGCGCGCGCGCAAGAGCTGCAGCTCGCGAAACGCCGCGAGCGTCCGGTCGAAGCGCGCGCGCGACTCCTCGCGCGCGCGGCGCAGCGCCGCGTCCTGCGCGACGACCAGCGCCACCGCCAGCGCCGCCCCGACCAGGCCGCACAACGCGATCCAGATCTTCGTGCGGAAGCGCAGGCGCAGGCGCAGGCGCAGGCGCTCCGCCATCAGTCGTTCCCGTAGTCCGGGGGCGGCGGGTAGGGCGTGCCGTCCTTGCGCAGATGCGGCGGAATCGTCTGTGTCTGCTCGAGCACCAGCTCCGCACTGAACTCGCCGCCTGGCGCGAGCTCCAGCGCCTCCGTGACTCGCTGCGCGCCCGGCATCCAGGCGTTCAGCGCGAGCTTGCCGGGCCGCACGCCTTGCAGCTCGAATGCGCCGTCCTCGCCCGTCACCGCGAACGCCCGATTCTCCAGCACGACCACGTACGAGATCATCTGCGGGTGGATGTTGCAGTAGACGGGCACGAGCCCCGGCTTCTCGAAGCGCTGCGCGCGCGGCGGGTCGGTCGACTTGTACTGACCCAGGTCGAAGGAGAGAGTCGGCGAGACGGAAAAGACGTTGTGATACAGCCGATCGCGGTTGGGGAAGCTCACCGTCTGGCCGGCGACGATCGGCAGGATGCGCGGCGCGAAGCGCTCGTTCTGCTGCGCGAGGGCGGCCTGCTCGTTCGGCGGCGGCTCCTCGTAGCCGGTCACGTATACGACCACGCCGCTCCTGTCCTCGCTCGCGCCGATCTTCCCGAAGAAGCCCTTCTTCATCACCTTGACCGCGCCGCGGATCGTGGCCGGAGCCGGGTCGGCGGCGCGGACGAGCCCGGGTGTGGCGAGCGCCAGACAGAGGAGCGCTGTCGCGGGGCGCCGCATCGCCTAGATCACTCCGCGCCCCCGCAGCGCGGCGCGCTCCGCGGCGCCGACGCCGAGCTCTTCGAGCACCGCGTCGGTGTGCGCGCCGAGCGCGGGTGCGGCCGAGCGAACCCGGAGCGGCGTGCGCGAGAACTTCGGCGCCGGTCCGACTAGCGGCGCGCGCTGCCCGTTCTCGAGCTCGACCGTCTGCAGCATGTCGCGCTCGAGCACGTGCGAGTCGGTTGCAGCGTCGGCGTACTGGCGAACGGGGGAGACGGGCAGCCTCGCCGCGACGAGTGACTCGACGACTTCGGCCACGCTCTTGTCGGCGAGCCAGCCCTCGACCAAGGCCTGCAGCTCTGCGCGGCGCTTCACGCGCTCGCGACCGGTCGCGTACTCGGGCCGCTCCGCGAGCTCCGCGTGGCCCATGAGCCCGGCCAACACGCGCCAGTGCTGGTCCAGGAGCACCCCCAGCATCACGTAGCCGTCCGTGCAGCGGTACACGCCCGCGGGCGCGGCGACGACGAACTGACTCCCCATGCGCGGCAGCTCGACACCGAGCGCGGCCAGCATGGGATAGCCGTTCGACTGGAAGAGGAGCGCGTCCTGGAGCGCCACGTCGACGTGCTGCCCCTCGCCGGTGCGATCGCGGTGGCGCAGCGCCGCGAGCGCCGCGAGCGCGCCGTGGAGGCCGCCCAAGTCGTCGCCGATGAACGTCGGCGCCTTCACCGGCGGCCCGCCGGGCTCGCCGTTCAGCGACAGCCAGCCGCTCGCCGCCTGCGCCATCGGGTCGTAGCCCGCGCGCTCGCGGTCGGGACCGAACTGGCCGAAGCCGCTGATCGAGACATACACCACGTCGGGTCGCACCGCGCGCACGTGCTCGTAGCCCAGGCCCCAGCCGTCCATCGTCCCGGGGCGGAAGTTCTCGACGACGACGTCGGCGGAAGCCGCGAGCTTCAGAAACAAGTCACGGCCCTCCGCCTGGCGCAGGTCGAGGGTGAGGCTGCGCTTGTTGCGGTTCACGGTCGTGTGCATGAACGAGAGCGCGGGCTCGGCGCCGGGCAGGAACGGCGGCAGGTGGCGCGCGACCTCGCCTTCCGGCAGCTCGACCTTGATCACGTCGGCGCCGAAGTCGCCGAGCACGCACGCGCACATCGGCCCGGCCCAGGTCGTGGTGGCTTCGACGACGCGCACGCCGGCGAGCGGCCCCGTGAGATCCGGTCGCGCGCGGCGGAAGAACTCGTCTTTCGTCAAGACACGAGGAGACACGCGGCGGCGCGGCTCGAGATGCCGACCCCGCGCCGGCCCTGACGCATCGTGTTGCGGTCGTGGCCGTTGGTGCAGTAGCCGAGGGAGATGCCGGTGTTCGGATCCGCCCAGGCGATCTGCCCGCCCGCGCCGCCGTGGCCGAACGCGAGCTCCGAGTTGGTGTGGCCGAAGCCGCGGTACGTGCGGTCCGCATCGCCGGCGATGATCAGGCCGAGCGCCCGGTTCGCGCGCTTCTTGAACAACAGGTCGCGCAGATCGCCGGAACGGATCTCGCGCGCCGAGTCGAGTGTCTCGGGCTTCCAGATCTCCCGACCCGCGAGTGACTTCCCGCCGTCCAGCAGGGCTTGATAGAAGAGCGCGAGCTCGGCCGCGGTCATCGTGCCGCCACCGCCCGGAATGCCGGCGACGCGCACCTCGGGCCGGTTGAAGCTGGTGATCGCGTCCTCCGTGACCTCGGTGACGGGCGGAACGGGGACGCCGAGCTTGTGGTAGTCCTCCTCGGTGAGCGCCTCGCCGACGTGCACGCAGTCGGCGAGCCGACCGTGCAGCCGGGGAGGCAGGCCGACCCACAGGTCCTCGAGCCCCAGCGGCTGCGCGATGCGCCGGCGCACGAACTCGCCGTAGGGCT